>NZ_AP018686.1:900000-1169909 GCF_002218045.2 Vibrio rumoiensis | reverse complement strand
ATGAAAAGAGAACAGACGATTCAAAATTTGGAGCGCCTTGCTGAACAAACGAAACAGGTTCAAGCAGATCGTATCGAGATTGTTTTAGAAGAACGAAAAGATGAGCATTTTCCTGCGATGTCTAAAGCTTTGATGGAAACCCGATCTGGGCTGACACGCCGCAAGCTAGACGAAGCCATTGCTAAAATGGAAGCCGCAGGACACCAATTTACCAAAAATAATGCCAACCATTATTCAATTACTCTAAGTGAAGCGCACCAGTTAATGGATGCAGCTGGCGTTGATATGTTCTATCAACGTAAGAAGAATACGGGCAATAAACCTTGGATTGTGAATGTTCAGAACCAAAAAGGTGGTACTGGGAAATCGATGTCCGCGGTTCACATTGCCGCTTGTTTAGCATTGAATCTTGATAAACGTTACCGTATTTGCTTAATCGATTTGGATCCTCAAGGTTCGTTACGTTTGTTCTTAAACCCGCAAATTAGTGTCGATGACCACGAAGAAATTTACTCGGCAGTCGATGTGATGCTGGATAATGTTCCTGAAGGGGTAGAGGTTGATACCGAGTTTTTACGTAAAAATGTGTTATTACCAACTCAATATCCAAACCTAAAAACGATTTCGGCGTTCCCTGAAGATGCGATGTTTAATGCAGAAGCTTGGCAACATTTATCTCAAAACCAATCGCTTGATATTGTTAAGCTATTAAAAGAAAAGCTGATTGATAAAATTGCCGATGACTTCGACATTATCATGATGGATACTGGCCCACACGTTGATCCTCTCGTATGGAATGCGATGTATGCTTCTAATGCTTTATTGATTCCATGTGCTGCAAAACGCTTGGACTGGGCTTCTACGGTTAACTTCTTCCAGCATTTACCGACCGTCTATGAAATGTTCCCTGAAGATTGGCAAGGTTTAGAGTTCGTTCGTTTAATGCCGACCATGTTTGAAGATGACAACAAAAAGCAAGTCTCGGTATTAACGGAAATGAATTATCTTCTGGCTGAGCAGGTGATGATGGCGACGATTCCACGTAGCCGTGCATTTGAAACTTGCGCCGATACCTACAGTACGGTATTTGATTTAACGGCGGGTGATTTTGAAGGTGGTAAGAAAACCTTAGCAACCGCACAAGATGCAATTCAAAAAAGTGCACTAGAATTAGAGCGAGTTATGCATAGCCATTGGGCGTCATTAAACCAGGGGGATAAATAATGGCGATTAAAACTTCCGAATTAAATGCTAAATTATTTGGTAAAGCGAATAAGCGCCGTGCGACTTCTCCTGTGGAAGCTCAAGCAGCGGTAAAGGAAAAAGCACAAGTGATTGAACTGGCGATTGCTGGACAAGATTTGGTTGCCTTTGAATTAATGTCGATTCCGGCTGACGAGATTGAAAGCCAAACGGTGGTGTTTGCTGAGAATTCACGTGAACAATCATTTTTAAATGAGCATGCTTTATCTGACATTTTAGTTACGCTGAAAGAGCGTGGTCAGCAATATCCTGCAGTTGGTCGACGTAATGCTGAAGGGAAAATTGAAGTCCTTGACGGTAGCCGTCGTCGTATGTCGTGTATTTTGGCGCAAAAAGATTTTCTTATTTATGTTGCTGATGATATTCAATCGGATCACGCGAAGTTTTTATCTGATGTAGCGAATGCACATAAACCACTGTCTTTATATGAACGTGGCCGTGAGATGCAAGCGAAATTAGATTCTGGTGCTGCTGAAGATCAAAAAGCACTCGCTCAAATGTTCCAATGTAGTGAAGCGTTGGTGAGTGGGGCGTTGAAAGCAGCGGCTTTACCATTGGCTTTATTACAAGCTTACCCAAATGTGAGCGATGTTGGTCGTCCGACTATCGTTAAACTGCATAAACAGTATTTTTCATTGCCGCAAAAGTCGCAAGAAATATTGCTTGAGAAGTGTCGTAATGAGCATGGTGCAATTTGGCAACATTCACAATCTCAAGGTGTGGCTCGTTTAACCAAAGAAGTGTCAAGTCAGCTAGAAGCGTGGATTGAAGAGCTGGTTCCAACGAAAAAAGAAGCGGCTTCAGATAAAGTTGAGTTAGTGAAAGGGCGGGTAAGCTATACTCGTAAAGGGGCTAACTTATCACTTTCTCTAAAAAAGGTCGATGATGAATTGATGCAAGAAATCTTGTCTTATGTCCAAGGTAAATTAACGCAGTAATTTTGAGCCAAGTCCTCCTTATTTATTATTAAGCCGCCATTTGTGCGGCTTTTTTTATCTCTGTGATATGCTTACTTCATTGATTTTAAATTTAGAAATATGCATGTCAGCACTCAAATACCTCAGTACCTTGTCTTCTCAGTTGCGTCTTGCCCATAAACGTTTTGCTGTGCAATTACAGTTAAATGATGGCGAAGCCGGTTTGCTATTAGAACAATTTATTCAGCAGCAGAAGATTGATATCACAAGAACGGCGTGGCTCGGTGGTCATCAGCCTTTATTTAATGGCCCACATTATACGTTTAAACAAGGTCAGAGGTTACTTGGACAAGAGGTAGAGTTGCTCGTTGTTGATTTTAGTGCAGGGTTTGACGCCAACAGTTTTAATGCGGCTCTTGGAGCATTAATGGGAGGGGGCATTCTTTTCATTATTCATTTTGAATCTTTACCTGATACCAACCAAACTCAATGGCTCGCGCAACACTTCAAACGTTGGCCAAGTGTCGATAGCCTTTCTCATCAATATTCACCAGTTGATGATGCCGAGTTTGATGGGGTTTCGCCGACTCTTAATCGAGATAATCAACAATCCAAATCTATCGAAGCGATTGAGAAGGTCGTCACTGGCCATCGTCGTCGACCTCTGGTTTTAAATGCTAATCGAGGACGCGGCAAAACGGCGAGTTTAGGTATGGCCGCGGTGAAGTTGATGTCTGGGCGAGTGATGACAATCGTCGTTACGGCTCCTTCTATCAATGCGCTATCGCCATTATTTTCTTTCGCAGATAAGTTGGTTGGGGATTTCAATTGGGTATCTAAAACACGTACGGAATGGGTTCTTTCTAATGGTTCAAGGTTGCGCTTTGTTGCTCCTGATGAACTGAATATTACTGATGTAGAAGCCGATGTTGTTTTTGTTGATGAAGCGGCTGCACTTCCGTTACCTATGCTGAAAAATTTCGTTAATCGTTTTCATCGCTTAGTGTTCAGCTCAACCATTCATGGTTATGAAGGCTGTGGTCGTGGTTTTTCAATTAAATTTATGCAGTGGTTGAATCAACACCGTCCGGGATGGAGACACCTAGAACTGACTCAACCTATTCGATGGGCGGAAAATGATCCATTAGAGAATTGGTCGTTTGAGACATTCTTGCTTAATGTGGATGATGAGACTGAGTATAAAAAAACATCTTTGCATCGAGTCAATTCTAAGTCATTGGATTTTTCTCATATAAATCTTTGTTGTGTATCGAAGCAAGAACTCATTAATGATGCGGAATTATTTCGTTCTATATTTAGTTTGTTAGTCACTGCCCATTATCAAACATCGCCCAATGATGTGATGCAAGTTTTAGCCTCTGATGATATTCAAGTTTACCAAGTCTGTTACTCACCATTAAATGAGAAGCTAAATAAGCCGCAAGTGATTGGCTGCTTGTTAGTTGCCTTTGAAGGTGGATTAGATGAGCCATTGATTAAAGATATTCAGTTAGGCGTTCGCCGACCAAAAGGGCACTTAGCCGCGTCCTATCTTACCAATCATTTATCGATGAATCAGCCTGCGGAACAAACATCGGCTCGTATTATGCGAATTGCGATTGACCAACATTGGCAAGGGGGCGGGGTTGGTCGCTTTGTTCTACAGCTATTACAAAAACAATTAACCTCGGCAAAGCAAAAGAGTCAGGTTGATTTTTTATCGGTGAGTTTTGGCGCAAGTGCTGAATTAGTCAATTTCTGGAAGAAGGAATTTGATTTGGTTTCAGTTGGAACGCGTCGTGATCATGCAAGTGGTTGTTATTCGGTATTTATGGTTCAAGCATTATCTGAGCAATCTGAAGTCTGGATTAAGCAAGCTGTTTTGAATTGTTGCGATAATTTTCAGCGCGTTCTTCCGTTGCAATACCAAGATGTTGAACATGACACATTAGCGAGTTTATTGTTACAACCAGAAAAGACTTCAGCACCATTATCGCTTTCACCCATGTTGGCTAATTTTGCTTTGGGCGGCAATAGTTTTGAATCGGTTGTACCTTGGTATAGTCGATTTGTTATCGAGTATTTATCACAAGTGAATCCATTTTCAGAACTAGCTCAACAGAGCAAGGGGGGGAGCGATCTTATCTCTGTTGTGATTGATAAGGTATTACTATTTCATTCATGGCAGACGGTTTCAGTTAAATATAAACTGGCCGGGAGAAAACAGATTGAGCAACAATTGCGACAATGGTTACAGCAATTTACAGTGTAAATCATTAAAGGCTATTTACTCGATTTACACTGTAAACTTGGTCATTGAGTTCATATAGCCGATCGCACCTGATGCGTCTTGAATTCACTAGGCGTTAAGCGCAAAATAATAAAAAAGAGAATTAGGGAAAATACATGAAACTTTCTGATATGCGCCGTGAGTATGCGATGAACGCCTTAAAACGTTCAGATCTAGCAGACAATCCTGTCGAGCAATTTAATTTATGGCTACAGCAAGCGATCGAATCTGGCTTATCCGATCCGACGGCGATGACGGTAGCAACGGTGGATGAACATGGTCAACCATTCCAACGCATTGTATTGTTGAAAAATGTCGATGATGATGGATTCGTGTTTTATACCAATTTAGGTAGCCGTAAAGCGCAACACTTACAGCACAATAATCGCATTAGTCTACATTTCCCATGGCACTCAATGGAAAGGCAAGTTCATATTACTGGTACGGTTGAAAAGTTAACTGCGATGGAAAACATGAAGTACTTCACTTCGCGACCAAAAGAAAGTCAGTTAGCGGCTTGGGCGAGTAAGCAAAGTAGCCGTATTTCTGCCCGTAGTGTATTAGAAGGTAAATACATGGAACTCAAAGCCAAGTTTGCTGAAGGTAAAATTCCTGTACCGACTTTTTGGGGCGGCTATCGTGTCAAAGTCGATACGATTGAATTTTGGCAAGGGGGAGAACATCGTCTTCATGATCGCTTTGTGTATAGCAAACAAGATGCATCGCCTACCAGCTGGGATATCTCTCGTTTAGCACCATAAATTATTGAGCGGCATTTAACCGTAAAATAGACACACTTGATCATCGTTTCGGAACGATGATCAAGTGAAGCAAAGGATATAATGGACTATGCCTACCTTTGATGAGCTTCACCCTGAATCACCAAAACCTGCGCAAGTGATCACTTTACCGAGTCACATGGATCGCCACCAGCACGACTATACTCAAATCGTGATTGGCCTATCTGGTCGAGCTGAATTTGATGTAGAAGGTGAGGTCAATTTAATAGGCCCAGGGCAAGGGTGTATTGTTCGTGCTTCTTCTGAGCACAGCTTTGGTGGGATTGGTGCATCCGATATTCTGGTGCTTAATTTTTTAGATATTAGCCAGTCGGACTCGTCTGTTGCGCATTTGCTCGACGATCTACTTTCCGAAGAAGTTTATTTCCAATTAGATTTCCAAATTCAGCAGCTAATTCAAATGTTAGTGCAAGAGATCAAATCGAGCCCTGACGACTTACTATTATGTCGCGCTTGCCAAGATACCATCATCGCTTTATTGAATCGCCATATTAAGAAATTTGAGATGTATAAAAAAGGCCATCGCTTAAATATGGAATTGATCGATCGCTATATTCACCAACACTTAGCGTCAAAAATTACCGTTTCCGATTTAGCAGCTTGCTCATTCCTTGGTGAAAGCCAATTTCATCTGTTATTCAAAGCTCAGGTTGGTGTGACACCACATCAATATGTGTTAATGAAACGAATGGAAGATGCAAAGCGTTTAATCAAAGAAGGGCAGTATAGTTTTGGCAATATTGCTGCAATGGTTGGCTTTTCGGATCAGAGCGTATTTACTCACAGTTTTACCCGTATTATCGGCATGTCACCTTCTACTTTTCGTAAGCAGCGTTAAACTGATTTCCCTTTCATTGTGATTAAATTGTGTGATCTTGTTGGTTTTTTGTTTCTAAGCATTCTTTTTGACAAATGAAACGGAGATTTAAACAATTATGATTGTGTTTTTCACACTACACTTCGGTTAATTAAGACTATCCACAAAACTTGTTCCGATTTGTATGAGGAAAATGCATGTTTACTGCAACAGATGTGTTGAAAACGGAATTTAATCAACAGCCCTTAAATCAACTGTGGGCGTTAATCTCTCCTTTATATATGGTCGATGAATCGACTTGGCTGAAGCAGCTTTTACCATTAGCAATGCCTAGTGATCAGGAAAAGCAATCGATAGAAACGCAAACTACCGAGCTTATTAAAACCATTCGTGCTGATAAGAAGTCAGTGCAAATGATTGATGCGCTTTTGCTTGAATACAGCTTAGATACTCACGAAGGTATTTTATTAATGTGTCTGGCGGAAGCGTTAATGCGTATTCCAGATGCGGCGACCGCCGATGCATTGATTCGCGACAAACTGAGCGTGGCAGATTGGAAATCTCACCTTAAAAATTCGGATTCTGTGTTTGTTAACGCTTCGACTTGGGGATTAATGCTGACCGGTAAAGTTATCGGCTTGAAAGAATCAGAAGCGCAAAGTCCAACTCAAGGCTTGAATCGTTTGGTTAACAAAATGTCTGAGCCGGTGATTCGTAAGGCGATGCATCAAGCGATGAAAATTATGGGCCATCAATTTGTGCTCGGTCGCACGATTGCTGAAGCGCAAAAGAATGGCAAGACTATGCGCGATAAAGGTTATACCTATTCTTACGATATGTTAGGCGAGGCAGCGCTCACCACTCAAGATTCGCAAAAGTACTTTAATGATTACTTAATGGCGATTACTGCAGTGGGGAATGACAAATTTGATCATTCGATTAGTCCCGCGCCTTCGGTTTCCATCAAGTTATCGGCTTTGCACCCACGTTATGAAGTCGCCAATAAAGCCCGAGTGATGACGGAGTTATTTGCGACTGTTGAGCAGTTGATTGTTCAAGCAAGACAACTTGGTGTGGCGCTGACCATTGATGCAGAAGAAGCCGATCGCCTTGAAATGTCTTTAGAGTTATTTGAAAAGCTTTATCGTAGTGACGCTGCGAAAGGGTGGGGTAAATTTGGTTTAGTGATTCAAGCCTACTCTAAACGCGCGCTACCAGTTTTGGTTTGGCTAAACGCACTCGCCAAAGAGCAAGGCGACCTTATTCCGCTACGTTTGGTAAAAGGTGCGTATTGGGACAGTGAAATCAAATGGTCTCAGCAGGCAGGTTACTCAAACTATCCGGTTTACACTCGTAAAGAAGCCACCGATGTCGCTTATCTTGCCTGTGCGCGTTTCTTATTAAGTGAACATGTTCGTGGCAATATCTTTCCACAATTTGCTAGCCATAATGCGCATACAGTGAGCGCGATTGCCACGATGTCTGAACATAAAGATTACGAATTCCAGCGTTTACATGGCATGGGAGATTCATTGTATGAACATGCGATGAAAGCGTTCAAGCAGTCAGTGCGAATTTACGCTCCAGTAGGCAGTCACAAAGACTTACTTCCTTATCTGGTTCGCCGCTTATTGGAAAATGGTGCTAATAGTTCGTTTGTGCATCGTTTAGTGGATGCTCGCTGCCCAATTGCGACGTTAAACCAACATCCCGTTGATACATTGATGGCTCATCAAGAATATAACAACCCAGCGATTCCTTTACCGCCAGCGATTTTCTCTGATCGTAAGAATTCCTATGGCGTCAATATTGATATTCAAAGTGAGCTTGAACCATTTGAAGCGCAAGTGGAACATTGGTTGGCTCAAACCTGGCAAGCGGGTCCTATCATTGCGGGTAAGCGATATTACGAAAGCATGATCAAGGATGAAAATGCTGTCCATGCCAAGATCCAATCGGTGACTGCGCCTTATGATAGAAAGATCTCGCTGGGATCTGTGGTGTTTTCTAACCTTGATCATGTTTCCGAAGCAATTGAGGTATCTCAGTCATGCTTCCATGAGTGGAACAAGGCTGGTTACCAAGTGCGTTCAGAGAAATTAGACCGTTTAGCGGATCTATTAGAAGATCATTTGGCTGAACTGGTGGCGATTTGTCATAAAGAAGCTGGGAAAACCATACACGATAGTATTGATGAAGTTCGTGAAGCGGTAGACTTCTGTCGCTTCTACGCTAAGCAAGACAGTACTTTTAGCCCTCAGAAACAATTGGGTTTTGATGGATTAGAGCGAGTGATTCATCGTGAAGGGCATGGCGTGTTTGTCTGTATTAGCCCATGGAACTTCCCACTGGCGATTTTCCTTGGTCAAATCACTGCGGCTTTAGTCAGTGGCAACACCGTCATAGCCAAACCTGCTGAACAGACGAGCTTAATTGCTGCTCGAGCCGTTGAGTTGATGCTAGAAGCGGGTTTCCCTGAAGGTGTGATTCAATTACTGCCTGGTAATGGCGCTGAAATTGGTCAAGCATTAACGTCTCATCCTGCTATTGCTGGGGTTGCGTTTACGGGCTCTACTCCAACAGCCCAACGTATTAACCACACATTGGCGCAACGTGACGCAAAACCGGTTCCTTTTATTGCGGAAACAGGCGGGCAAAATGCCATGATTGTGGATAGTACCGCTCTTCCTGAGCAAGTGGTACGTGATGTACTACGTTCGGCTTTTGCTTCGGCTGGACAGCGTTGTTCTGCTCTGCGTGTGCTCTATGTACAAGAAGATATTGCTGATCGCGTTATTGAGTTGATTAAAGGGGGAATGCAGGAACTATCGGTTGGTTTGCCTTATCTACATCAAACCGATGTTGGTCCGGTGATTGATCAAACCGCCAAAGATAAACTGCTTGCTCATATAGAGAATATGAAACAAACCCAACGTATCGTCATTGAATTACCGCTATCTGAAGTGTGTCAACGAGGGGATTTTGTTCCACCAACCGCTATTGAAATCGATAATATTCAAGCCCTTAAAGAGGAAAAATTCGGTCCTATTCTTCATATTATTCGTTTTAAAGCGAATCAATTGGCTCAAGTGGTAAAAGATATTAATCAAACGGGCTTTGGTTTAACCATGGGGGTGCATAGCCGTAACGAAACGACGTATCGCTGGATTGAAAAGCAAGCGCGTGTCGGAAATTGCTACATCAATCGCGATCAAGTTGGTGCGGTGGTAGGGGTTCAACCATTTGGTGGACAAGGGTTATCTGGCACAGGTCCGAAAGCCGGCGGACCGCATTACCTATATCGTTTTTCTCAAGTGGCGATGTCCACCTCTAATCCATCAGCTTAGGAGCGTTTGTCATGCAACCTATTACTCGTTTTTCTGAAGTCACGGTTTTTGATGCTCAAACGGCATGGGAACAGTGGAACTTGACCGATTACACCTTTAAAAGTGAGTGTTTACTGTCCGTTTGTCGCAATTTAGAGCAGGAACAGCCTGAATTAAGTGCAGTAATCAAGTATCATTTACAACAAGCTCAATTGCGATTGGCGGAACCTAAATTAATGCCAGGACCAACTGGCGAGACCAATGAGCTTTATACGGCAGGACGTGGTATCTGTGTTTTGATTGTTGAAGCAGGGATGCCATGGGCTGCGGTGATGGCTCAACTGACTTGTGCGGTGATTGCGGGGAATGCCGTGATTATATGCAGTGATGAGATGGGATTAAATCAATGTATTGAAACTGCGATTACCACGGCATTACCCGCTCATCTTGTTCACATTGTGGCTTACGATTCTTACCAAGCGGTGCTTCGTTCAGATGTTCGTATTGCTTCGTTTGTCGGTTCTACAATGACAGAATTGTCGATTAATCGGTTATTAGCACAAAAAGACGGCGTTATCGTGCCTTTTGTCGCTGAAACGATTGATCTGGCATCAGAGGAAAAGGAGTGCATATTAGCTCACGATCCTTGCCTTGTGCTGCGCTTTATTACAGAGCGTACGCGCACCATCAATATTACCGCAGTAGGGGGCAATGCAACTCTGCTAGAATTAGGTAATCAACACTAAGTAATTGATATGGTTAATAGCCGCTCATTACTTTCACAAACGCAACAGAATACACAATTAGCTCCTCAGGAAAAGGGGAGCAATAAATTAAAAAGGGTATATCTATGATTGAGAATAGCTTTGCTATTAGCAGCACGTTTATTGCGTATCTAATACTAATGCTTGCCATTGGTTATTATGCGTACAAACGCACCTCAAGCTCGACCGATTACTTCCTAGGGGGGAGAACGTTAGGACCGTGGCCAGCCGCATTATCTGCTGGTGCATCAGACATGAGTGGTTGGTTATTACTTGGGGTTCCAGGTTATGCTTATGCTGCTGGTTTGGAAGCCACTTGGATCTGTGCTGGTTTATTGGTGGGCTCATGGCTTAACTGGTTAATTAGTGCTAAGCGTTTACGTACGTATAGTATTACGACGGATGCGATTACCATTCCCGATTTCTTATCTCGCCGTTTCCTAGATAAGTCAAAATTAATTCAAACCATTTCCGCTTTCTTTATTTTGTTGTTCTTCTTGTTCTACACCAGTTCTGGTTTAGTGGCAGGCGGTAAATTGTTTGAAACAGTCTTTGGCCTTGATTATAAAATTGCGGTGGTGATCGGTACGGTTTGTGTCATTTCCTACACCTTGTTTGGCGGCTTCCTCGCGGTAGCTTGGACCGATTTAGTTCAAGGCTTATTAATGTCTGCTGCGCTATTGATAGTACCAATTGCTGCAATGAGTGGCGGCTTTACGCAAGTTGATATTGATTTAAATAATATTAATCCTGAATTGTTGAATATGTGGACCTCCGCAAAGGGTGAGCCATTAACCGCTATTGCCATTATTTCTCTTGTTGCATGGGGCTTAGGCTACTTCGGTCAACCACATATATTGGCGCGTTTTAAAGCCACTCGTAGCAATAAAGACTTAACAACCGCTCGTCGTATTGCCGTTGTTTGGACCGCGTTATCGATGGCGGGCGCGATTATGGTCGGTCTAGTGGGCTTAATTTATGTCAATGGTCATCCTTCATTGAACATTGAAGATGGTGAAAAAATCTTCATGATTCTGGTGAATGCGATTTTCCATCCTGTGATGGCGGGTATCTTATTAGCCGCAATTCTTGCTGCAATCATGAGTACTGCCGATTCACAATTGCTCGTATCTTCTTCTGCACTTGCCGAAGATTTCTATAAGCAAGTATTTAAGAAAGATGCCACCCCTGAGCAAGTGGTTGTCGTTGGCCGTATTGCGGTGATTGGTGTTTCTGTCTTTGCTTTGATATTGGCAATGAATCCAGAAAGTTCTGTGCTTGGTTTAGTGTCTTATGCCTGGGCCGGTTTTGGTGCGGCATTTGGTCCAGCCATCGTTCTGAGCTTGTACTGGTCTAAGATGAACCGAAATGGCGCACTTGCGGGCATTGTCATTGGTGGAGCTACTATCGTTATTTGGAAGCAATTAACCGGTGGTTGGTTTGATGTTTATGAAATCGTTCCGGGGGTTATTTTCTCGACGATTGCGATTGTGGCTGTCAGTATCTTAACGGGTGGTCCAAGTGAAGATGTGACACAGCAATATAAAAAATATCAACGTCAATTAACGGAATTGGATTAATCAATTTTCGTTTAAATAGTCTGTAAATCAGCCCCTATTGTTTACGCAATAGGGGCTTTTACGTTTAGATGTCCATAGTGATTTTTTGTAATAAAAATAAACACATAAGAACGAATGCGGTTAGCTTGAAAAAAATTTAAACAACTTAGATCAAGTTTTTAAAAATAACCCTATACAACAGTGAAAAACCCGAGTATCTTTAAACACGGCCTGTAACGGACCTATTTATTTGAACATTGCTTAGAAGTCTTCGCGGCACCTGCTATACCAGTCTGTGTAATGAAGTGTATCCCTTCGAAGTGCTATCACTTAAGTAACTCTATTCCCGGCTATAACACGCAACAAGCGTAATTGATTAGTAAAAAATATTTATAGGATTTACCCATGTCTAAGACAACTGGTACAGTTAAGTGGTTTAACGAAGAGAAAGGTTTCGGTTTCATCACTCAAGAGAATGGCGGCGCAGACGTATTTGTTCACTTCCGTGCTATCACAGGTGAAGGTTTCCGCACTCTAGCTGAAGGCCAAAAAGTAGCGTTTGAAGTTGAGCAAGGTCAAAAAGGCCCTCAAGCTGCAAACGTTGAAGTACTATAATTAAGTACTTATAACGAATTAAAAAAAGCCGCACTTGTTGCGGCTTTTTTGTTTTTCATTTATGGGTAAATCACTCGATTAACGAGCAATGACAATGACTGGATCAGTAAACCAAACTTATCACCAACATGATTTTTCTTCTCAAGATCTCTGCGGTAACGTTTTCAAAAAGTGTCATTTTTATCAGTGTGATTTCTCTCGTTGTGATTTGTCTGATGCACAGTTTCTAGATTGTGTTTTTATTGAATCCGGAGATGTCATTGGTTGTAATTTTGCTTATGCCAAACTAAATGATGCAAGCTTTAAGCATTGTAATCTGAGTATGGCTAATTTTGATGGCGCTTCAGCATTCGGTATTGAACTGCGTCATTGTATGCTAAAAGGTGCGAGTTTTGTTCGTACGCTATTTGCTAATCATATTACGCATAACACTTATTTTTGTTCAGCTTACATTACCCAATGTGATTTATCGTATTCAAATTTTGAGAATCAACGTTTAGAAAAATGCGATCTATTTGAGAACCGTTGGCGGGGGGCTAATCTACAAGGGACATCATTTGAAGGTTCCGATCTCAGCCGAGGTGAGTTCTCTAGTGAACAATGGAGCCAAGCAAACTGGCAAGGGTGCAATTTATCGCATGTCGAGCTGGAGGGGCTTGATATTAGGGTGGTTAATTTAAAAGGTGTCATGATCTGCCAGTGGCAACAAGAGATGTTGCTTGAATATTTAGGCGTGATTACGATTCCTAATTAACGACCGATTATGCGTCGTGTTTATTAAGGTACAACTGCTTATCCGCTTGTTTGTACGTCTCATCAAAGTCATCATTATTTTGTTTCTGACTGACTCCAAATGAGACATGAACAAATAACCCACGCTCAGAAAAGGGCACCGACTCAATTTTGCTTTTCAATGCGTTGGCGAGTAGATGGGCCTGTGTGATTTCGGTGTTTGGTAAGATGATACAAAATTCATCTCCGCCCATTCGAATGCAAATATCTTCTTTTCTCACATTTTCTTTTAGTGTTCTTGCTATATGTTGTATTGCTAAATCCCCTTCTTGATGTCCGTAAGTATCATTGATCGTTTTGAATTTATTCGCATCCATCACAATAAGTGAAAATGTGGTGCCTAGTTTCGATTTCGATGAAGCCTCATCAATAATTCGGCGATTATAAATCCCGGTTAAATCATCAGTAATGATTTTCGTTTGTAGCTGAAAGCGCTCTCGCTTATTTCGTATTAAGTAGATATAAATAACATTGAACATCAACATAATGACGAACATGGATTGCAGTTTTGAGTGTAAACCATGCAACATCATTGGGAGAGTGACATTCAGTGTGAGTGAACCTAACCCTTCAAAAACATAAGTTTTGGTTATGAGAATAAAATTATCAGCGTGATTGGCGGTGAGCTGTAGAGGACTTTCTAAGCCGTGAATTTTCAAACTGACTTGAGCATATCTTTTGATTAAACGGGGGAAATTATTTAAGGCGTAGAGATAACTTGTAGAGATGTCTAACCCCATATCACCGATATGTTGGCCTTGAAAATGCACAGGAGAGATCACTGAGATGACATTCGTCTTATCAATTGTATCTTTATAGGCATGAGTAATATAAAAGCCACGTGAATACAGTTGTCGTTTGACGGACTTATCGGTTGCCGCCATCGACGAGTAACGAGTTGGTACGATCACATCTAAGTATTCCGATGTTTTACGCTTTATGTTCCGATTTCCCATGGTATAAATGAATTTATATCGGTAGCTGGTATAAAATTGGTCTGAACTAAGTAACAAGGGGGTACTGCGGCTCCACGCGCGTTCTAAGTAGGGAAAGATATAACTGTTATCTAATACTGCTTGTGGGGGGCGTCCACGACCTAATAGCGTACCATTTAATAAATTGTCATTATTAACTCCATTATTAAACCCATATTCATCACGTTGTGGATAATAATGAATCGGTACTTGGTTCTCGTTCAGATTCTTAGGTGGATTCTCTAGGATGTCTAATAAAAGGTTTTTATTTTCGACCGTTCTAGAACCCAGTAAAAAAATCGATTCTTTAACGCTACTGATGAAAGATTCGACGTCAATTTTTGCTTGATTCCAAATGCTATAAGAAGCAGCAGTCGTTAATACCAATACAATCAAAATATTAAGAGATACAAGAGAGATAAAGGGGGATGAATTTGTATTTTTCATATTGATTGCCAATCGGTTTAGCCACATTTATTTTCGTTGATTAAATGCAAATAATGTAAAAATTGTTTAGTCAGTGATGGTGGATTTGTATTTAACGACAATTATTGAGTGATAGTATATACCTCATATCCGTGTGGTTTACACTGTAAATAGTTTTTTAATGCTAACTTTCGGTTACACTTTTAATGCCTATGTTTAAAGGGCGATAAGTTGGCGCTTAGCATGGTAAAATCAACAAGCCTGTACGGAATTAGGGCTGTTTTATAACGAGGTGATTTGACAATGTCTTCAGATTTTTATGGCACTAGTGCCAGTTATGCGCGTAAAGAAAGTGGCTACCGTGAGAAGGCCTTAAAACTTTATCCTTGGATTTGTGGCAACTGCGCACGTGAATTTGTGTATTCTAATTTACGTGAATTGACGGTGCATCATAAAGACCACGACCATACCAATAACCCAGAAGATGGCAGCAACTGGGAACTATTGTGTTTATATTGCCACGATCATGAGCATTCTAAATATTTGGATCATGATTTATATGGCTCTACGGATTCGACTCCGAAAGAAGATGAACATCAGGCGGCAACACATAACCCGTTTGCTAACCTGAAAGATCTCCTTAAAAAGTAATGAATGTGAACGGTTATGATTAACGATCGTTTATCTATTCGTTCTTATATTAGTCAATCACGTCAACATAAGCATGATTATCATCAAATCGTATTGCCTTTGCAGGGCGTGATTGAAATGCAAGTTGGCGAGTTTGATGGCAAAGTTAGTGTCGGTGATGCGATTGTTATTCATGCTGGTTCTCATCATGCTTTTTCTGCAGAGGAAGCCGCACGCTTTCTCGTGGTTGATTTGAGCCAGCTTCCACCTAACTTATATAACGCCCAAACAAAAAAGTTTTTATTAGCCCCTGCTACTTTAGCTTATGTGCAATTTGCTGGGTTGCAATTGATGAGTCAGACAAATACTGATTTAGAGCAGGCGATGTGCAGTATGCTGTTACAGTTACTCGCGCAACAAGGGCAGCCGCTTAGAATCGACCCTCGTATCTCGAAAGTGGTCAGTGAAATACAACAGGACATTAGCCAAAACTGGTCAGTCGAACGATTAGCTAAATTATCCTTTTTAAGTCCTACCCAATTTAAATCCGTATTTAAATCAAACTTAGGGCAAACTAGCCAACAGTTTGTTTTGCAATTGAGAATGGAAAAAGCCAAAGCGCTCTTAACCCATACGGATCTTCCTATTCAGTTGATTGGGGAGAAAGTTGGCTTTTCGAACCCTTCCGCATTTACTCGCCGTTTTACTCAGTTTTTTGGTCAGTCGCCAAAGTCATACCGCTAATGAGTGGTAGAGAGAGAAAACAATCATCACTTTGGTCATAAAGACCGTCCGTTTAGCACATTTTTATCAAGTATGATTTTTATACTGAGAGCTAAATTAATGGACATGGAAGGGCAAAGGATGCAGATGCAAAGGATAGATAAATTACTTTCACCTATAAGTTTTGAAACGGCAGCGCCCTTTTTATTTTTAATCATGTGGAGTAGTGGAGCCGTTATGGTGAAGATGGGGCTTATCGATGCCTCACCTTGGACGTTTTTATTTTTACGGGCGATCACCACATTTTTGTTTTCAACGATCGTATTGTTGATTCTTAAACCAAATCTGAAGTTTGAATTATTTCGTCATGATAAAGCGTCAATTCTCGCTGTGTTAAAGGTTGGGTTCTTCTTACAGTTTGCTTATTTAAGTACGTATATTTTATCGATTGATGCCGGAATATCCCCTGGGCTTGTGACGATGGTGCTAGGTTTTCAACCTTTAATTACGCCTTTTCTTGCCAAAGAAAGCATGTCGAAACAAGGTTACGCCATTTTAGCGCTCGGTTTTATTGGTTTATGTGTTGCCGTGGTTGGAGCTAAAGGGATCGATATGACGCATGCTATCGGGCTATTTTTTGCCTTCCTTGCTTTGATGTCTTTGACCTTTGGCACGATTAAACAAAAAGGCATCAACATGAATATTGAAAGTATGGTGGTCTACCAAAATCTATTGACTGTATTGCTATTTAGTATCGTGGCCTTATGTACGGATTGGCAAGTGACATGGACTCGCGAGCTGTATCTGTCTCTTTTTTGGATGAGTATTGTTGTGTCGGTTGGAGCCGTGATGTTGTTGCTTTATATGCTGAAACGAGGCAGCGCCAGTCAAGTAAGTGTACTTTTCTACTGCATACCGCTATTGGCCATCCTGTTTGATTACTTAATCTTTGGTGAAAAGCTAAGTGAAATAACGGTGGCTGGAATCATCATTGTGGTGGTGGCGGTCTATCGATTTCAAAAAATAAAACCGGTTAAAGTAGCGGAAAATAAAAGAATAAATAAGTGATTGAATAGGATATGAGTTAATGCTTTTATATACAAAATATTGATAGGAAAAGGGGTTTTGTAATGGATTTATGGCATGGATTGGTATTGATTACCTCGATTCATCTATTAGCAGCAGCGTCACCGGGGCCGGATTTTATCTTAGTTTCTCAACAAACTTTATCTAACGGTAAGAAGGCGGGGCTGTTATGTAGTATCGGTATTGCGCTGGGCCTGTCTATCCATATTCTTTATTCTGCTTTTGGCTTAGCCGCGTTAATTGCCAGTTCAGCCAGTTTATTATGGATGATTAAGGTATTAGGGGGTGGTTACTTGATCTATTTAGGTTGGCAAGGGCTAAAAGCAAAAGCTGCCACACCACAAGAGATGACGCTTCCTGCTGGGAAAGCGCAGTCAGCGAAAAAAATGATCGGCATGGGCTTTTTGTGTAATGCATTAAATCCTAAAGCGCCGATTTATTTTGTGTCTTTATTCACTTTAGTGTTGTCGGCGGATATGCCGCTTTACCAAATCGCGATTTATGGTGCATGGATCATGACGTTACAATTTGGATGGTTTGCTTTGATTGTGACGCTTTTATCTCGACCAACGATTAACACCAAGTTTAAGCAATGCGGTCATTGGATTGATCGCGTGCTGGGTGGCGCGATGGTGGCATTAGGTATTAAGCTAATGATGACTAGAAGTTAATTTTATATCCCATTCATTCCAATTACTTTGGGTATATAAAATGAAAGAAAGGAGCTCAATTTGAGCTCCTTTTTATGTTCTTAGATAATGAAGTGATTAATCAACGAGCTTCATTTCTTGAATAATATCTGAGGCAATTTCCGGTTTAGTACTTGTCGGAGTGGCATGCAACTCCGATTTTAATTGGCCTTTACGGTTTTTAAGCCCAGTCTCTAATTTTTTAACTGCAGCTGAAATTGCTGGATACATCACTTTGTCTTCAGCTTTGGCTGAGATACGAACGCCTTCATAGTTGGTAAAGGTTTCAACTTGGTGCTCATTGTGCTGTTTAGTGATAATAATGTCGCAGCTGATTAAGTCGGGGAAGTGTGAAGATATTTTATCGAATTTTCCTTCAATCTCAGAACGTGAGTCTTCGCTGAGAGAAACATGATGCGTTTGGATGTTTATTTTCATACACAATACCTTCCTGTTGAAGCGCCTTGAAAATACAAGGCAAAATGCGGATTTCATATCCATAAGTGATTGTTATTCAAAAGCCTAATTGCTTTAGAGGTTCGTCACTGTTCTTTCAAGCTAACAAACTTTAAGACAATAGGCAAAGGGCTTTGTTCCATTTTGTTGCCTTTATTAAGTCTAGTTACAAATTCTTTTTTCGTTTGTCTGATTCGTGTTTTTTTTAGCCATGTTCAGGTTAAAACATAGGCTGTTAATTTAGCTTTAGTCTTGATGTGAATGAATTTGTTCTGCTTTTTCTGGGGTTACCCATTGGCCAAACTCGCTTAATAACTTTTTCAGCTTAGGCGAAATAATAGTTTGGCAAAATGGTTTGTCTGGATTGTTATAAAAGTAATCCTGCATGTTTGGTTGTGAAGGCTTAAAGTGACCGATAATTTGTGCTTGGGTGAGGAGCTGACCATTAAATTCAGCGTTTTTTTGTTGCAGTAATGCACGGATTGCTGACTGTTCATCACAAGTGTAGGTATAGACGGTGCTTGGGTAGCGATGACGTAGTGGATGACGGTGTGTGCTGCTGTGGCTATGAATGTGAATATCAATCAATACATCGGCGGATATGATGTCGGAATCATACTTCACCATGATAGCTTCGTAAAAAGGTTGTTGTGTGTCTTGAGAGTCTATATCCGTTGGCGGTGACTTTTCAGCTACCCAACCCTGATTTACGTGAATAACGCCTTTAAGTGATTGAAAAATAGCTTCCATACACCAATAACAGCTACCACTTAATGCTATTTTTTTCAGCATGGCGATCATACCTTATTTGAGAGAGTCTATTGCAGACCTTCAAACATTGTTTTCTCTTTCATATAAAAAAGGGCTTCTAACTTGAAGCCCTGATTAAAACGAATAGACTCGTATTAATTTTAGACCATCACCAAAGCTTTTTTGCTTTGGTAGATTTCTTTTCTACGGCGTTTTTCTGCGCGTGCCATGATGAACCACATGCTGAAGGTAAATAACGAGACACACAATAAAATAACGCTCGCAATGGCATTGATTTCTGGTTTCACCCCTAAACGAACCGAGGAGAAAATTTCCATTGGTAGAGTCGTTGAGCCAGGGCCTGCCACAAAACTTGCCAACACTAAATCATCTAACGATAGGGCAAATGCCATCATGCCACCAGCAACTAATGAAGGGGCAATCATTGGAATGGTGATTTGCATAAATACTTTCCAAGGTTTGGCACCTAAATCCATCGCCGCTTCTTCCATTGAAATATCGAGTTCACGTAAACGCGAAGACACCAAAATTGCTACATACGAACTGGTGAACGTAGTATGCGCAATCCAGATGGTCATCATGCCGCGCTCTACAGGCCAACCGATTAGGTTATTCATGGCGACAAATAGCAGTAGCAATGCAAGTCCGGTGATCACCTCTGGCATTACGAGCGGCGCGGTAACCATACCGCCCAGTAACGCTTTACCGTGAAAACGTGGAATACGCGTTAATACAAAGGCCGCCATGGTACCTAATGCTACCGCTGAAATAGCGGTGTAAAAGGCGATTTCTAACGAGCGAAATACCGCGCTCATTAATTGGGTGTTTTGCCATAGCGAGCCATACCATTGCGTTGACCAGCCGCCCCATACTGTCACTAGTTTTGAGGCGTTAAATGAGTAAATCACCATGATAACTAACGGCAAGTAAATAAAAACTAGGCCGAGCACTAACATTAGATTTGCAAAACCAAAACGTTTCATTGTCATTCCTAAACTATCCGCATTTGAGGTTGATTAGCCTTGCAGCTCTTTGGCTTGAGTGCGGTTAAAGAAAATAATTGGGATCATCAGAATCACCAACATGATCACTGCGAGTGCTGCCGCTACCGGCCAATCGCGATTATTGAAAAACTCTTGCCACAACACTTTACCAATCATCAAGGTGTCTGGTCCGCCTAATAACTCAGGGATCACAAACTCACCAACTACAGGAATAAACACCAACATACAACCTGCAATGATGCCGCCTTTTGATAGCGGAACCGTGATTTGCCAGAAAGTTGAGACATTACGACAACCTAAGTCTGATGCTGCTTCTAGTAAGCTGTGATCATGCTTGGATAAGTTGGCGTACAGTGGCAAAACCATAAACGGCAAGTATGAGTAAACAATACCGATATACACCGCTAAATCCGTATTTAAAATATGCAATGGCTGGCTGATCACACCAAGGTGTAATAAGAAGCCATTCAATAGTCCGTTATTACTTAATATCCCCATCCATGCATATACTCGGATCAAAATCGCTGTCCACGTTGGCATCATGATCAAAAGCAATAAAATGGTTTGCGTTTCTTTTTTTGCTTTAGAAATCGCATACGCCATTGGGTAACCGATCAGCAAACATGCCAATGTGCTGATCAGCGCCATTTTTAACGAGCTTAAGTAAGCTGCTAGGTACAACTCATCTGCACTGAGCAATAAATAGTTGCCCATATTGAGCAAAATAGTCAGTTGTTCATCCGCCCAACTGACGAGCTCGGTATACGGCGGTATGGCGACATCAGCTTGTGAGAAGCTAATTTTAAGCACAATCACAAACGGTAATAAAAAGAAGGTAAATAGCCAAAAGAATGGGATCCCAATGACCAGCTTACGCCCAATTTTTTTATCTAATTGCCATTTCTTGCACAGGTTATCTTTGTTGGTTGCTACCTTTGCATTGGCTACTGCTTGATTCATACCACTTTCGCCTGAAATTCGTTGAGGTTGAGCTTGCTGATGTTTTAAAAGCGGCTCACTCACTGTAAAACCACACCACTGTCATCTTCCCAGTACAAATACACTTCATCTTCCCATGTTGGGCGTTTGACGTGGCGGACTGCGTTGGCAATAAACGCTTGTACAATTTTTCCTGACGGCAATTGGATGTGATACATCGAAGAGCCACCTAAATACGCAATGTCGTACACTTTGCCGGTTGTCCAGTTAAAGTCGGGATGAATTAAATCATCTGGCAGCGTGGTGCTGATCAACAACTTTTCTGGACGCAGTGCATACGTCACTTTTTTGTTTTCTGCTTGGGTACTAATACCGTGACCAACATAGATTGGTTGAGGTAAATCGACACAGGCAATCGTGGCATGATCTTGTTCATCTTCTACCAACATGCCATCGAATAGGTTTACGTTACCAATAAACTCACACACCAAACGGTTAACTGGCGTTTCGTATATGTCCATCGGGCTACCGATTTGCTCAATGCAGCCTAAGTGCATAATGGCAACGCGTTGCGCCATGGTCATTGCTTCTTCTTGATCGTGGGTTACCATCACACAGGTCACGCCAACACGTTCGATAATTTCAACCAATTCTAATTGCATTTGTGAGCGCAGTTTTTTATCCAATGCGCCCATTGGTTCATCTAACAGTAATAGCTTTGGACGTTTCGCCAGTGAGCGAGCCAACGCGACACGCTGACGTTGACCACCAGATAGTTGGTGGGGTTTACGTTTTGCGTATTGCGTCATGTGAACCAGTTTCAGCATCTCATCTACACGAGCTTTGATTTCATCTTTTGGTAGCGCATCTTGCTTTAATCCAAAGGCAATATTTTGTTCAACGCTCATGTGTGGAAACAATGCGTATGACTGAAACATCATATTAATCGGGCGGTCATAAGGCGCCATGTCGGTAATATCGACACCGTCTAAAATAATGCGTCCTTCGGTGGGTTTCTCAAATCCCGCTAACATACGAAGTAGAGTTGATTTACCTGAACCTGAACCACCGAGTAGAGCAAAAATCTCACCTTTATTAATGGTGAGTGAGACGTTATCGACGGCAAGTGTGTCGTCAAATTGTTTGCTTACACGGTCAATTTTCACCAAGATTTCTTTCGGCTTTGATTGACGCTCTAATGCTTTTTTGTAGGCACTGGAAGTGATAGTCATCTACAACTCTCTTCAAAATTTTGCTTAAAATAAAAAGGCGTCCGAGTGTGGACGCCTTAATCACACGTAGGTTTTCGGCGTTATCGACCGGTTTTGATCTTGGTCCAAGTACGTGTCATTACACGTTGAGCTTTGGCTGGTAGATCGCTGATCGTGTATATATTTTTTAGTGTTGCTTCATCTGGGTAAATCCCAGCGTTATTACGAATTGCTTCGTTGACAAACGGGGTCGCCGCTTGGTTACCGTTAGCCGCGCTGACTTCGTTCGTAATGTTGGCAATCACTTCAGGTTTCATTAAGTAATTTAAAAATGCATGAGCCGCTTTTACATTTTGTGCATCAGCCGGAATGGCCATCATGTCAAAGTAGCTGCCTGCACCTTCTTTCGGAATAACGTATTCAATCTTATTGCCATTGTTCGCTTCTTCTGCGCGGTCACGAGCAATAAATAAATCATTGGAATAACCGACTGCCACACAAATATCGCCATTCGCTAAATCAGAGATATATTTAGACGAGTGGAAATAAGTCACGTTTTCACGAATAGACAAGAACAACGCTTCTGCTTGTTTTATGTCTTCGGGTTTTTGCGTGCCAGTATCTAATCCCAAGTAATTTAATGCCGCAGGTAACATTTCTGTTGGTGAATCCAAGAATGACACCCCGCAAGATTTTAGTTTTTCCATGTACTGTGGGTTAAACACTAAATCCCATGAATCGGTTGGCATATCATCACCGAGTGCTTTTTGCACTTTATCAATGTTGTAGGCAAAACCGATTGTGCCCCACAAGTAAGGCATGGCATATAAGTTGCCAGGGTCACTTGGCGATAGCGCATTTAATAATTCTGGGTTCAAGTTTTTCCAATTAGGTAATTGAGTACGATCTAATTTTTGGAAAACACCTGCGCGAATTTGTTTGGCTAAAAAGTTATTTGATGGCACCACAACATCATAACCAGAACGACCTGCAAGTAATTTGGCTTCCAGTACTTCGTTGCTATCAAATACGTCATATACCACTTTAATCCCCGTTTCTTTTTCAAAGTCAGAGATGGTATTTGGCGCGATGTAGCTGCTCCAGTTATAAACGTGTAGAACTTGCTCATCTTGAGCGAAACTTTTTGGTGATGTAAACAGTGCAGTCGCGGTGAAAATGGTTGTCACCGTTATTGATGCAGCTAACACAGCATTTTTAAAAGACATGTCAAAGTCCAAAATGGTGGATCGATAGGATCCGTATGTATTGCCCACCAACCTAGCTTATAGCCAGTATTCCTTCTGATTTTAGCCTTGGGAGATAACTGATTTGAGTCAGGTTGAACATAAATTAATTTAATAATTGAAGATTCAATATGACGTTTTCTGAGTTGGATGCATGAAGGGAGAATCATCCAAACTCGTAGATTTGCAACCTGCGCCCATTAACCTTGCGTTAACGAATAGCGACACTAAAATGGGCTGTTTACACTGTAAATGTTAACAGTTTGAGTGCGGCGGTTGGTACTTTCTTGCGAAGAACATGCGGATAATAAAACGAATTTTTAAATAGTAAATCAGAATAATTTTATGGTTTCGATAAGATTTTTTTGTTGTAGATTTGTGAGAAGGGAAACTAATTTTTGTTTGTTATTTCATGCAATTATAACGGTTTTAATGTCGGTTTCTCTTTTGTGCTAAATCACGGGAGTATTGGCCTATGACATGGCTATATTGAAAATAATCAAGGCAGGGCACACAGGCTAATGTTAAGGTTTGTCTATATCAATCGTTGAGGGAGATAAGATGGTCGTCACCAAGTATTATATTGCAGGCAGCATTCTATTTTATGTTTTGGCATTATTGTGCCCGAACTTTTGGCTGTCGATTCCTCTCGCATGGATTGCTTTATCATTGTCTGTCGTCAGTATTGCTTACCTTTGTAATTTCCCTCATTTATTTCGTAAAAAACCTAATGGCGTTATTCCTAACAGTATTCAACTGATTCTGGCTCCCTTTTTAATTGGCGCGCATTACTATAATTATTGGGCACGCACTCATGATTCAGTAGCACCTATTCAACGCATTGATCCTCAACTGTATCTAGCGCGACGTTTATTGACTAAAGACCTTAAAGAGTTAAAAG
Source organism: Vibrio rumoiensis (assembly GCF_002218045.2). Lineage (NCBI taxonomy): Bacteria > Pseudomonadati > Pseudomonadota > Gammaproteobacteria > Vibrionales > Vibrionaceae > Vibrio > Vibrio rumoiensis. The sequence continues at coordinate 1,145,712 of NZ_AP018686.1, read as the reverse complement.
CACAAGGCATTACCAGTATTTTAGATATCACTGCGGAGTTTCATGGCTTACAAAGTCGTAAAGCTGAACGTGACTTTGATTATTTTAATTTGCCTGTTCTTGACCATAAAGTGCCATCAAAGCGTAAATTATTAAAAGCATTGGACTGGATGGATGTTCAATTAGCGGATTCTAAAAAAGTCGTGGTGCATTGTGCGCTTGGGCGAGGGCGTTCGGTATTCGTATTGGCTGCGTATTTATTGCGTCGTTATCCAAGAATGAGCATCGAAGATGTAATGAAAAAAATCCAATCGATACGAAGCACGGCCAACCTGAATAAGGAGCAGATGAGAATGTTAAAGCAACTCGATAAACAACAAGCATTAGTTTCTGAACAGACAGCCTGGTTGATTGTTAACCCTGTTTCCGGTGGGGGAAAGTGGGGAACGTATAAAGACGAAATCATTGAAAAATTTAAAGAAAAGTATCAAGTCGAAATACGAGAAACCACGCCTGAAATGTCCGCAACAGAGTTAGCGAAAGAAGCGATTAACTCCGGGGCTTCCTTGATTGTTGCAGGCGGGGGAGATGGCACAGTAACAGAAGTGGCGAGCCAATTGGTTCATTCTGATATTGTACTGGGCATTTTGCCATTAGGTACGGCGAATGCTTTATGTCATGTATTGTATGGCATTGAAAATAAAATTATCCCGGTTGAAACCGCCTGTGGGGCAATTTTGCAAGGCGAAGTGACTCAAATAGATACTGCTTTATGTAATCAAGATCTCATGCTGCTAGTAGCTGGGATTGGGTTTGAGCAACAAATGATTGAATACGCAGAACGCGAACAAAAAAATAATGATGGTCAGTTGGCTTATTTAAAAGGTTTATGGGGGGCAATTGCTAACAACGAAACCTTAAATGTTGAAGTGAGTTTAGATAAGCAGTCCCCTCAAGTGTTAGAAGTGAGCAGTTTAGTGATAGCCAATGCCGCGCCTTTTACGACATTACTCGCGCAAGGTGGGGGAGAGCCTGATTTACAAGACGGAATTTTAGATATTACCTATATGCCAAGTCATCAAAGTGTGGCGGGGCGGATCTTATCGTTATCTGAACTGGCGGTATCAAATTTATTACCTACCGCTGAGCCAATGGGGTTTGTGCATAAGCAAGCCAAAGAAGTCACCATATCGAGTGAGATGGCTTTTAAATATGTCATTGATGGTGAGTTATATGAAACCAAGAAATTAACTATTCGTACTCAACCGCGTTCATTGAACGTGATGGTGCCTCGTTGGTTTAATGAGCAGTGATCCGAATCTGAGACTATCCTAAAATAACCTCAACACCCATATTGCGTAATGAGTCTAACTGCTCTGAATTGGCGTTATCATCGGTTAAGACAATCGAAATTTGGTCAGATTTTCCTATGCTAGATGGGAATATTTGGCCAAATTTGCTTGAATCGGTCAGCACAATATTGCGGCGTTGTTTAGCGAGAATACTTGAGGCGATATCAGCACGCATCATATCTCGGCTGGTAAATCCGGTGTCTGGGTGATAACCATCAACGCCTAAAAATGCGGTGCTAAAATGAACATGTTCAATACAGAGTTTGGTCAGAGGGCCAACTAAGCTTTCGCCTTGATGTTGAAAAACACCGCCCAACAATATGATGTTCGCTGAGGTGTTTTTTAATAAATGCGCAATGTAGGCCGAAGGGGTAATAATAGTCACATCGCCACGCTCAGCCAGAGTTTTGGCTAAAAGTGCGTTGGCACTGCCACCTTCAATTAATACCGTTTCATTAGGAGCGACTAACCCCGCTGCTTTGTTAGCCAATGCTTGTTTGATTTCAAAACTGACGGTTAAGCGGCTATCAATATCATCGCTTTGTAGGGCGATTGCTGCGCCGTGTACTCGTTTTAAATGGCCTTCACTTTCAAGGTAGTTTAAATCCTGACGAATCGTCACCCCAGATACCCCAATCATTTCTGATAAATCACTCACTTGTATCCGCTTGTTTTCGTTTACCATTTGAACGATTTGGCTGTGTCTTGGGTTCATTGCATTGTCCATATTAAAGAAGAGGCCCTATTATAGAGTTTCTTTATTTCATTTGAAACCTCGTGAGTTGTTAATAATGATACTTGCTTCGGAAGATGACGCTGTTTGGTGTCGATAATAAGTTGAGAAACAAAATTAATATAACGATCAAATGAACCATTATCCCTTGTGATTGCTTGTATTCTTTATACTGTGTATGCAACCCTTTCTCTATCTGCTCTCTTTTGTTTCTAAAGTGTGATCACAATGTAAACTTCCTGTTTGACTTTCTTTTGAAGTAAGATTAACTTTCATTTGAAGTTTAATCTTGTTGCTGAGCGATCATTGGGCGCAATACATTAGGAGAGCAATATGTCGGCCTCATTTACCTCGAAAGAACTCCCTACCGATTACAAAAAGAACATCGTTGACATGAAACGTACCTTGAAAAAGCAAATTGGCGATGTCGATGCTTTATTCAAACAAGTGTGCGATAAGATTGAAACGGAATTGGCAGCGGCACGTGAAGAAGAAAAAATCAACGGTAGTGCATGGCCGGAGATCAGCCAAGCCGATTTACAACAAGGAAACGTGTCACCGGAGGTGATCGCGCAGATCAAACGTCGTGGCTGTTTAGTTGTGCGTCAAACGTTCGCACGAGATGAAGCGCTTGCCATGGATAAAGGCGTGCTGGATTATCTAGATAATAATCAATTCGATGAAATCTATAGAGGGCCGGGGGATAACTTCTTCGGTACTTTAGAAGCCTCGAAGCCAGAAATTTATCCAATTTATTGGTCTGAAAGCCAAATGAAAGCGCGACAAAGCGAGCAAATGGCGTCGATTCAATCGTTTTTAAATCGCTTATGGAAGTTTGAAGGCGATAACGGCGCATGGTTCGACCCTGATGTGAGTGTGATTTACCCCGATCGTATTCGTCGACGTTTACCGGGTACGACGTCTAATGGCTTAGGGGCGCATACGGATTCTGGGGCACTAGAACGCTGGTTATTGCCTGAATATCAAAAAGTATTTGAGAAAATCTTTACTAATCAATTTGATCAATATGACCCTTGGGATGCAGCGCACCGACCAGAGGTGAATGAATATAGCGTTGATTACACCACCAAATGTTCGGTATTTCGTACTTTTCAAGGCTGGACGGCGTTGTCTGATATGAGCTTGAATCAAGGCTTATTACACGTAGTGCCAGTACCTGAAGCGATGGCATACATTCTATTGCGCCCTTTACTGGATGATGTGCCAGAAGATGAACTATGTGGCGTCACACCCGGTCATGTGTTGCCTATTTCAGAGCAATGGCACCCACATTTGATTAAAGGTTTGTGCAGTATTCCTGAGTTGCAAGCGGGGGATTCTGTATGGTGGCACTGCGATGTGATTCATTCTGTGGCTCCTGTGGAAGATCAAAAAGGTTGGGGGAATGTTATGTATATTCCTGCCGCGCCAATGTGTCCTAAAAATAAAAAGTATGCCGAGCAGATCCAATCCTCACTCAAAGATGGGTTGTCACCGCCTGACTTCCCACGAGAACATTATGAGCAAGATTGGCAAGGCCGTTTTACTTTTGACATGTTAAACAGCATTGGTAAAAAAGGCATGGGGCTGTAAATCATTAGCCTCAATTACGGTTAATAAAGATTACGGTTAATAAAGAAAGCGAAGTGCGCCGCTTCGCTTTCTGGTTTTCTCGCCTAAAACGCTTTTATCCCGAACAAAAGCTAATCGCCAAGAGAAACGGACGCTAGCTATTTCTATTCGCTGTCTTTATTATTTCCTTCACTTTATCCCCACCATTTATTTGAGAATACCTCCATGTCGAACCATTCGCCGGTACTGGGCGCTACTTGGATGCTGATCGCAGGGCTATCTTTTGCCTTAGTTAACAGTATTGCGCAATACATTAGCATTACGTTTTCTATTCCTTCCACCACGGTTGCTTTGCTTCAATATGCGATTGCGCTGGTGGCGATCCTGCCTTATTTAAAAACATTAGGTATTCGCCGTTCTCTCTATACCAAACACTTTGGTTGGCATGCTTTTCGAGTCTTTTTATCGGTAATCGGTATTCAACTCTGGTTTTGGGCGCTGGCGTATCCGGTTCCCATTTGGCAAGGCATTGCATTGTTGATGACGTCTCCATTGTTTGCGACCATCGGTTCAGGAGTACTACTAAAAGAAAAGGTGGGTTGGGCACGTTGGATGGCAACTTTAGCCGGTTTTGGTGGGGCAATGATTATATTAGAGCCCTGGTCTGATGCGTTTAGCTGGGCAACACTACTACCTGTAGGCGCGGCTTTTTTCTGGGCATGTTATTCATTGATGGTGAAGAAAATGTCAGTCAATGATTCGCCTTCTACGATGGTGGTTTACCTACTTATATTGCTCACGCCGTTTAATATCCTATTGGCCTTACCTGAATGGTCTACCCCAACAGGCTGGAGTGTTTGGGGATTACTGATTGGCGCCGGTGTCATGACCGCTTTAGCGCAATGGGCGATTGTCAAAGCGTATGCCGTAGCAGATGCTTCTTTTGTACAGCCATTTGATTTGGCTAAATTACCGTTTAATGTCTTTTTAGGCTGGCTGGTGTTTGGTTGGATACCAACGGGGAACTTATGGATAGGCGCTGCAATCATGATAGCTTCGATTGTGTTTATCACTCAGTGGGAGCGGCGTAAGTAAACTAACTCAGCTTAAGTGGTTTATAACGTAAGTGATGATGGTTAATCGCTTGCGTTAACATTTATATGTAATAGCAATTTTTCATTCATATTATCTGTGATCAAAATCTCTTCTTTTCGCTTATTCCTTCTTTAATCTCCCTTCCTCATTTTTTAACTGAAGATCTGCCTATGTCGACACTATTTGCCATTTCACTGACCACCGGATTACTTTCTGGTATTTGGGGTTGGGTAGCCATTTCTTTGGGATTATTGTCTTGGGCTGGTTTTCTCGGCTGCACCAGTTACTTTGCCTCGCCGATTCAAGGCTTGAAAGGCTTAGGTGTGAGCGTACTGACTAATCTATCTGGCGTGGTTTGGGCGCTTATTATTATTCATGGCTCTCAATGGCTAGGCAGTGATGTGATTGGTTATGTTTTGACAGCATTGGTTTCCTTTTTTATGTGCATTCAAGCGCAGAAACACTGGTTGAGCTTTATCCCCGGAACCTTTATCGGCGCATGTGCTACCTTTGCCGCCGATGGAAATTGGCAGTTGGTGATCCCTTCACTTTTAATTGGCGGAGTATTCGGTTACAGCATGAAAGCGAGTGGTGTGTGGTTACAGGCGAGAAGCGCTGTGAAGATAAAACCAGAAGTGATAGAAGAGAAATGAACGGTGCGATTTTTGTTTCTAAACGATAGGCTTTATCCGAAAGGGTAAACAGCAGGCCAATAGTGAGGAGCTCGGCAAATTTTCTGTCGTGATCAGCTGTAAGGAACTCTAGAGAGTACTGGTTGATTGCACTATAAGTTATATAGGCAAATTGGTGGTGTAATGAGTCCATGTTAGTTTTTGTGTTAAAAACACTTCTTACTTAGCGTGAAACCTCTTTTCCAAAATAGCGCCGTTCATTGTCTAAACGTATTTCTGAACTTGGTGAGATTTGCATTGATATAGATACCTCGGGTTGCTCGCCAAAAAAGTGATTAAATATGATAGTCCCGAGATTGTTGAACCCAGAAGATACCCCAACACTAGAAAAATGCCGATCACGTTTCACGATATCACTCTGGTCAAGCACAGATTCAATCGAGGTGTCACTGTCAACAATCGCGCCATAAAAATCAATCGCATAATCAGCATACATGGTGTTGTAAGGATGCTCTGCCATTTCTTTATCTAAGTGACGATACACGATGGGCTTAGCCTTTGATTTAGGATTCATTCTAATTCTGAGGACACTGATAAAGCGGTTATAAGGATCTTTTAAGGTACCAGGCTTACCATTAATAAAGTCAGACTTTACATCGATATGGTTTGTTTGAACGGTAATGTCGATGCCCAATTCGGGATAAACAAATCGCTGTCTCCCGCTTGCGCCAAAGGCTTTTTGGTAGCTAGGCTCTTTGCCAATATACACATAATCATCGCCCAGTACTTCAATCCATTGCTTAAGGGGGTCTTTAAAGCTGAGCCGTTTTCCATCAAAGCGAATTGTATCACTAGTGACAACAAGCCTAACGGGCTTTTGGGACACAGTTGTTTCAGCGAAACAGCCACTAACCAACAGCAACAAAGTAAACAGTATAAGGAGCTTGCTTTTCATATAAGGCTATCCATTAATTTCCGATTAGTTTTTCTAGTTTGATGAACCAGTCAATCGCTTCCGTGCTCGACTCAGCTATAATCTTTAGTTTTTCCAGCTCATGATCTAAGTGACCCTCATACTCGGCTGCCATTCTAAGATTGATTGGGTTTTTAAGAGCCCATAGGCGAATGTCATCATACAATGTTTGGACATGCTCTGGGCTATGACTATCTATCTGATCTGGATGAACAAAAAAGCTCTCTGCTGTCGTTAGCAAAGTTTCCAAGGAGCTTTCTCCCTCCCAAACTGTAAACATCTCGCTACCCATTGTTGCCACCATCCTCTGTGCTATCTGTGCCGCAATGGTGTGTAAAGGGTGATCATCTGGATCTTTGGCTATTTGGGTGTGGGTTGGATCGGTTGGAGATGTGTCATCCTGAGCATATTTAATTGCCTCCATCATCTGGCGAGCAATCAGCGCTTTAAGCTGGTTGGCAAATGCGAACAATAAGTTCAACAATTCCTTTACCATCCAGCGATAAAAGAAAGAAACCTCGTCCGCTTTTTTGGCTGCTTCTAACGCTTGCTCTGCGCTTAAGCTCTTGTCCTGTGAAGGATAATCTAAACCTAAAGCGTCAAAAAGCAGCTCCACAGCATTCGGTTTGTAATCATTGAGTAGCACCAACATTATACTAACTTGCGTTTGATAATGCTCTTTTTCTGCCGATGTTGAGTGGTCGCTTCCTTTTTCTAGCACCGAAAGCAAGCTGACAACCGTGTCACTGGCACCAAATATCCCTGTGGTGAGTGGGTGCACTTTTTGATTATCATTCACTTGGACCGAAGTAACCCAGCTATTGACGGGCTTAAGTAGGACTAGTTTTCCCTCTCGATGGAGCCGGTTAATGGCTAGTTCAACAAAATTGGAATGGGCATAAATGTCTTCCATCACATGCAATGCCTGGCCAAAGTGGATCAAGCCTTGGGCTGTTCGACCAGAGCTAGCCGCGAGAGAAAGCTGACTCTTCGCAAAAGAGATGGAGTCGTTGAAGAAATTTTTGTACCATTTATTAGGATCAACTTCCCCTTCTGACTTTGTGTAATCTCCCCGGAATGCCTCCTTATACAGGGTATTTGCAGGTGCGGTAATGCCTCTGGGGTTATCCAAATGCTCCTCTGGTCGATATACACCCAACTTCTCAGGATCCAACCGGAATGGGGAATTATCGTTTTCGGCAAAGCGATCTGGGAATTCTTTTCTTGCCAAAATCTCGACAACTTGTGTAAGGGATTCCCGAGAGATGGCTTTGCTGCCAACGCGGCGACCACCGGAAGTGATTCCAGTGGTATCAGTGATTTCGATATCTGCTATCTTTTTAAGCAGTGCCATGCCCTTTTTTAACTCAACTTGCACTCGTTCTATAAGCTGATTGATAACCGGCAATGACTGATGAGCTTGCTCAAAGAATATGTCGATATCGGCATTTTCGAGAGTCTGCTGACTCGAAGAGAGTCTATTTATGGCTCTTTGATTCGAGAGAGAACTGTTTTGCTCCGCTCCAACAACATAATTACTCAGATCTTCAGCTAACTTTATTTGTGCACGATTTGCACTTACAGCCGAATCAATGTTATCGATATTACGTGTAATTTGCTCCGTACTGCCAGATGGTAGCGTGCGGTTATTGAGCATAGTGACAAGGTCAGTGCGAGATGCTAAAAGAGCTCGTGTCTGTGTTTCCAGCCCGCTTCTGTATGTTGATAGTTCAAAAGACATCTTGTTGAGTTGTGCAGAGGTGGCAGCACCAGATTCTTTCAAGTTAGACTCAGCCTGCCCCAGTTGCGTAATAGACTGAGTTCTAATTTGTTCGGTTTTTTTCTCTAAAGTATTGAGGTGGGAAGGCAGCTCCTTTTGCAGGATATCCATTCCCTCGATTTGCGCATCTGCCTTGCCAATCAGCAGATCTAGGTTGAACTCTAAAAGCTTAATATCAACCACTTGAGAATAATCACGCAACCAGTTGCCGTAGTAAATCGTATCTACTTCTTTTTTCGTAAAGATGTCTTCGAGTGCGGATTCTATTGAGCGATGTCCATACTTGCCATGTTTAGCCTGCTCTGCCGTGCCGCCCGCTGAAAAGTACTCTCTATCGCCATTTTGGCTTTTTTGATCGTTTTCGATATAGCTACGCTGTTTTTGCAGTTCATTGTGCATATTGATGTAAGTGATGGATAGTAATTCATTTCCCCAAGAGCCTTGGTAGTTTGCGACCACTGTTTCCGTTTTCTTACGCATGTTTATGTTTGATAGTAGTACAGCAAAAGCAGCACCTTCGTCCAAGCTGGCATCCCCTCCGATGTTACTGAACACGTTTCGAAGCAGATAATCAATATGGTGACCAAATTCATGTACTAAGACAGTCAACAGGCGAATTTTATGCTCTTTTCCTGTTTCTTCTTTCGCATTTTTGATAAGGGTTTGGCCAATGACGATTGTCTGCTTTTTGTTGTCATAGTAGGCAACACTGCCAACGACAACTTCAATTGGTGGATTGGTTACACTCCCAGATTTAACCGCTTGGTAGAAATCGAGATAGGCTTGCGGTGGAATATCATGACCAAATACGCCACTTAGCCACATGGAAAATCTATGCTCATCGAATACTTTTGGTAATCCATTGAGCTGATTCAGTGCAAATTTCGACTCTAGATCGTGTTCCTCTATTTGATTGGTATGGGATGTAGGTCGAGAAGAAGCTATATCATCGACTAACAGCGGAAGTTCTGGGGTTGTACCACTAAACCCACTGCCACTACCCGCACTACCACCTGAGTTCATATTGATACCAGCACCAACGAGATGAACGCCAGCAGCATCAACTTTGACAAAGCTGCCTGCGGCCTTAACGGTAATTTCTGCTCCGGCTTCGATGACGACTTTATTGCCCGATTTTATGTGTATCTCATTAGCAGCGTCATTGACGATCACTGAGCCTGATTTAATCTGTAGATTACCTTCAATGATAAAGCTTTGTGATTGATTAACCTTGGTTCGACTCTCGCCCTCAACCGTTAAATTGTGGTTGTTTTTGACTTGGATGAATTGGTCATTTTCAACCGTTAAGTGTTGGTCGTGGTTGATGTCGGTAATCGCATCGTTTTGCACTTCTGCTTTAAAATCTTTTTGGGCGTGTAGATACACTTGCTCGCGATCCGCCTGATCTTCAAAGCTGATTTCATTAAAGCCTTCACCTTGATGGGTTTCACTGCGCCACACCGTTTTGGTTTTGTTATCTGGCAAGGTGTATGGCGGTATATTCTGCGCGTTAAAAGCACGTCCGGTAACGATAGGCTGGTCTGGGTCACCATTTAAAAATGAGACAATCACTTCATGACCAATGCGCGGAATAGCAATCATGCCATATTGACTGCCCGCCCAACCTTGAGAGACTTGTACCCAGCAAGAGCTGTGTTCATCGCCATTAGAGTACCTATCCCATGGAAAATGCAGCCTGACACGGCCATATTCATCACAGAAGATTTCTTCACCGTCAGGGCCCACTACATAAGCGGTCATCGGGCCGTCAACTTGTGGTTTGGTCATCTGCGGCAGGCACCAGGTTTTATCCGCTGGAATCGCTTCAAACTGGTTGGCGTAGGTGGTGGGTTTGCCACCTGCTGATTCTTCGAGCGCTTGCGGTTGGTCGCCTTGATGGTGACTGGCAATAATCAGCCATGATTGATTAAAGCTATCGTCGCTATGCTCTTGCATATCAAACTTCGCGCCCGTTTGTAGCTGTGGTTCATTACTGGTGCCTTTGGCGGTATGAGCGTTGCGACGTAGGCTATCTAAACGCATTTGATTGAACGCTTTGCCTGTCGCGTCATCTTTAAAGCGCCCCGGAAAATCAAAGTGCTGATACGTATCGTGTTGATAATCCATATCACTGCCCACCGCTTGTTGAGCAAAAGTGTATTGCGGTTTTTTAAAGCTGCTGTCACCGCTGTGCGTTTCACTGACTTCAAACTGGGTGGTTTTGGTGAAAGTGTTGATGTACGGCGTCGAGCTAATGCCACTCGCCATTGCATTGTAAGGAATTGGGGCATCGAGTGAGCTAATCAATTGGCTATCCTCGGTAAACAATACCGTGTGTTTACCCTTTGATTGCTCAATGTGATAGACCATGCCTTCTTCGGCCGCTAAGCGGTTGATGAACGCTAAATCGGTCTCACGATATTGCATGCAAAACTCACGCAGCTTAGGTGTGCGGGTTAAAGCAAAAGCGAAATTTTGAATGTCCATTTCTTTAAACAGGGTGGCAATGATGTCAGGAGCCGAAATGGATTGGAAAATACGGCTGTTATGACGAAGTGATAAACGTTCGATTTCAGGGACTAGAGTCAAGGAATAAAAGGTATGGTGATGGCCGGTTTCACCAACCGAAAAAGCGCGCACAATGCCATTAATGCGCTGCACTACTTCGCCATCGCGATGCATGACAAGTTCGGCGTTTTTATCCACCACATCCAATGCGGTAATATCGGGGCGGCGGCTGGCAAGCTCAATCTGATAACGAAAACCGTGACACCACGAGCCATCGGCTTGTTGCACCGATGAAAAGTTATCTTTCCCTTGATAGCTTATGACTACTAAAGATTCGTCACTGACGCCATCGACGTGAATACTAAACTGTAGCCTTGCCATAGATAAACCTATCCGTTAAATGTTGAATTTAATAGTGGTCATTGAGATGTTCGGTTTGACTACTATGTTTAGGTCGGTTTAAGCAATAATCGAGCCATTATTTATTGTTACTTAAATCAATGGTTTATGTTTTTAGGTTTTCTAAGTTAGGCAAAAAATTGCTTGCGACACGGCAACTTTTTGCCTAGTGGATTATCGTCGTTTTCAGCAAAGAATATTGGGTTCGTTGGGGGAAGTTATCACTACCGTGGCTTAAGTCATGGTTTTAAATTTCTCTAAACAAAACCTGACCTGTCAATGACACGTGATTAACCGGATTTTGTCATTTTAGTCGGTAGTTTTTATAGGTAATGGATAAACACCGATCATGGAATTCACAGAACAAGACAGAGAAGCAATTTATCATTTATGGATGTCGCAAAAAGCGAAGCGCCACTTAACCCAAATGGATATGGCGAAACGTTTAGGAATGACGATTGTAGAATTTTCCGAGGTGGTTCGTGGTAAAGGCGAGATTAGCAAAAGTTTCGTGAGTCGATTTTTTCAGCAACTCGATATCGAGCCACACACCATTTTACCGTCACTTAAAAACCAAATTGCACCAGAGAATGCGGTGGTGTATTTACAAAACAGAATTACGATTGACGGTGAGATTCAAAATGTGCAAATCGATGGAAATCAAGTGATCATCGATTATTGCTGCAAGGTTGCCAAACTTAATTGATTTATATCGCCAAGTAAAAAAACGCCTAGCCGATCATTGTCATCGGCTAGGCGTTTTCGTTTGTATAGAGCGGTAATTAAGGCTTTAAACTTAGCGCTTTATCAATATCTTCTGCACTATGACGCTCTTCAATCGCTTCCCAAGGTTCACCCATTGGTTTATTGACAATCCGGCCACGTTGAACCGCAGGGCGTTCTAAAATCGCTTTAGCCCAACGTTGTACGTTTTGGTAGCTATCAACGTCTAAAAATTCAGCGGCGTTATAAGCATTACCGAGAACCAAGTTGCCATACCAAGGCCAAATCGCGATATCCGCAATACTGTATTCTTCACCCGCAATGTAAGTATTGTTGGCGAGTTGCTTATCGAGGACATCTAATTGACGCTTGGCTTCCATCGTAAAGCGATTGATTGGGTATTCGTATTTTTCTGGCGCGTAATGATAGAAGTGCCCAAAACCACCACCCAGATAGGGCGCTGAGCCTTGTAACCAGAATAACCAGTTCAGTACTTTGGTTCGTTCAGCGATGTCTTGCGGAATAAAGTGACCAAATTTCTCGGCAAGATAAAGCAGGATAGAGCCTGATTCAAAGACATTAATTGGCGACTCACCACTGCGATCAACTAGGGCTGGAATTTTCGAGTTCGGGTTAACATCGACAAAGCCTGATGAGAATTGGTCGCTGTCACCAATTTTAATGATGAATGCATCGTATTCGGCTTCGCTTATGCCTTTTGCCAGTAACTCTTCAAGTAAAATCGTGACTTTTTGACCGTTAGGAGTGCCCATTGAATAAAGCTGAATTGGGTGCTCACCAACGGGAAGTTTACGTTCAAAGCGTGCGCCAGCTTCCGGGCGATTAATGCTACCCCATGTGCCGCCTTGTTGTTCATTGGTCCAAACTTTCGGTGGAATATATTCGTTTGTCATTGTCTTCCCTTTTGTTTGTTTTATCACCTAAGTTAGATATTAGGTCGATTTTTGAGATTAAAAGGATAGACCGTGTATTTCTGTTACTTTCTTCATAACAATTCGTTATTAAAAAGTATTTTTTAGATGTTAACTCAAATCTTCTCGTTGAAGGATGAGGTTTGGCGATGGGCAGTTCTGTAAATAGAACGTCTTATATTTGGGATCAACAACCCCTGGGTAGTCGTCTAAATGCGGCCCTAAATCACGAATGATTTGAAAGTGCAGGTGAGATGCCCAGCCACCATTTTCTGCAAAAGTCCCTATTTGGGCAAAAGCTTCACCTGTTTGAATTATTTTTCCTATGTACAGATTTTGTAGGGAAGAAGTGGCTAAATGCCCGTAAAGGGTATGAAATGTGTAGCCTTCTAGTTGATGGCGTAAAATGATCACAGGGCCGTAATCACCTTGCTGTTGGCGGTTAGCCAATGCCACCACTTCGCCTTGAATTGGGGCAAAAACCGTGTTGCCTGCCGGGATCCCCAAATCAATGCCAATGTGTAAAGTGCGATTGCTGCTTTGTGAAAAGTTATCGGTATCTTGATAAATCATGCGTTGTTCAGCGTAGCGACCTATTTCTATCACAGCATTGGTTTCGGCAACTTGGCGCTTTATCTCTGCTGAGAAATCATGTTCGTCATTCACTTGGCTCCATATATCACTGCTAGGTGAGAGATCGACAATCAGCGCTTTTCCAAATTGATAGTGTGTATCAATGATTGGGTGAAAGTGATGCTTTTTAAGGGTAGCTTCAAAACTCATGATGATGCTTGCGCCTCTTGATTATTTACTTGCGATTGGCGAGGGACGAATAACACGGCAATCGCATAACCCACTGCGGCAATCAGGGTTGGTAGAATTAAGTGTATATTCACCAAAATTGCAGTGAGGTAGCCTGTTAAAGTCCAAGCTAATCCTACCATGGCACTGGATAATGCCATCGCCCAGCCTTGGTCACTATCGCTAGCACGATCAGACAGCGCGGTAATATATAAAGGAAACGAAGATGCCACCATAATCGATGTCCAAACCATGGCAATAACATGGGTGGTTGGTGTCGGTGTGATCGCCAGTAAAACCATGCCAATGCCAGCACCAGTTAAGACACTTCTTAATGCTTGGGTTAGCGTCATGATAGCCAGCAATAGACGAGGAACGAACAGTAAAGAAGCGATCATTACAATGCCAATGGCTAACATAAAGTATTGATAAAACTCACCCTCTACCGCCAGTTGCCATTTTTGCGGCAAAATAAATGAGATATTTTGGAAGTATAAACTCCAGCTGAACTGGCAGATAAATACGATGGCCAAACAAGGCAATAAACCTTTTTGACTACGTGATAATGGCGCCGCTAATGAGAATGGACTTTCTTGTTTTAGAGAGGCTTGTTTTGGTAGCTGGATGATGTGCAACAAAATAAAACAAACAACAGCAATCAATAAACAAGCATAGAAAGGGGCTTGAGGGCCATATAGCGCGGTCAATTTACTACCAAGGGCTGGGCCAAATGACATGGCGGCTGTCATAACCACTGCCACCAAACTCATTAACGTCGCTTTGGTTTTACCTTGGCTATTATCAGCCAAAATCGCTTGAGCGATGGGTTGGCTGGCTGAACCTAAGCTATTGATCATATTGCCGGCAAACAGCAAAGCTACCGAACCTGCAATAATCGCATATACCGGCATCACAAAGCCGAGAGCGGCCACAACCAAACATAATGCCATCACCAGTTTTCGACTATAGCGATCGGCAAAGCGAGCGATGAATGGGGTGAAAAACATCGAGATAAAAGGCGCGGCAGACATCACTGTGCCAAACAACGTGCGTCTGTCTTCAAGTGGCATCGCTTGAGCTATCGCCAAAGAGTGATCGGTTAAAAACAAATTCACATAAGCGGGAATGGTAATAAAAAAGCCCGCAGAGCCTAGAAAGATGATGAAGTATAAAACCAGTAAGGTCGGCTTAGATAAGTGTGCAATAGATGGCATAGCGTGAGTGGTCATTGAATTCTCCCTGAATAATCTCGCTATTTTACGGGCTCGTCATTGGGAATGCTATGGATTATCAATTTGTTGTTGCGTGGGTAAATTATCGGTCATTAAATTGATAACTTTATGTTACATTTACGTCTCATTTTTGGGCGATTTTTTGTGATGGGTGTGCCGGCTTTTTCTCTTGTAACTATGTCGTTTCGACGTCGGGTTCTTTACCTTCCCGTGGTATTGATCCTACTTATCTATCTCGCGCCTTTGGTTTCTATGTCCGTGGTGCTTGCGGATAGGGCAACTACTTCTCATCACATGATGGTTAAAATGGACGGCGACGCTCATTCTACCCATCACTCCGATCATCATTCTTCTACCGATTCTCATCATCAACATGGTTGGTGTGGCTATTGTGATTTGCTGGCGACGCTTTCTGCAACACATGGCGCGTTACCACTGGTTGTTGCGGCCATTTTTTGTTTAGTGGCAATATTGACGGCCGTTGGCGTTCAGTCGGGTCGGTGTCTCTCTTATTTATTTCCCACCCCAAGAGCCCCGCCTGTTTTCTCTATTTGAAAATAAATGAATTTTTATCATCAATTGAGAGAACAAAATGAATACAGTACAAACAGGAAGTGCTGGAAGCTTCACGGCTTTTATTAAGCGACTTCACTTTTATATCGGCTTATTTGTTGGGCCGTTTATTTTTATGGCGGCATTCACTGGTACGCTTTATGTCTTAACTCCGCAGCTTGAAAATGTGCTTTATAAGCAGCAGCTCAGTGCGGTGACTCAGGGAACGGTTCAACCGCTTAGCGCGCAAATTGCCGCCGCGCAAAATAGCTTACCCAATCCACTAGAGATTAAATCGGTTCGTCCTGCACCGGCATTAGGACAAACGACTCGCGTGTTATTTAACGATCCCGATCTAGACCGATATCGAGCACGCACCGTGTTTGTTGACCCGGTTACTTTAGATATCAAAGGTGAGCTCGCCAGTTATGGTACCAGTGGAGTATTGCCATTTCGTATCGCCATCGACTTTATGCATACCGATTTGTTATTAGGGCCAATAGGACGATACTACAGCGAGTTAGCGGCCTCTTGGATGTGGGTTGCGGCGTTAGGTGGGGTGTTTTTATGGTGGCAGCAGCGACGCAGTTTGGCTCGTCAGGCTAAAGCTGGCAGCTTTGCTCAAGCGCGTTCACGTCATGCCAAGGTCGCGGTTTGGATCAGTTTAGGCTTATTATTTTTCTCTGCAACAGGCTTAACGTGGTCGAAATGGGCTGGGGGCAATATTGCTGAATGGCGACAAGCGATAGGGTGGGTAACGCCGTCGGTTTCTCGTGATTTAACGTCTCATCATGAGGGCAACTCTAATGGTGATTTACACGCCAATCACCATAATATGTCGGGCATGAGTTCTGACAGTAAGCTCGGTGTCTTTGATCAAGTTGAGCAGAGCGCCCGTGAATTTGGTATTGATGCCGGTAAGATTGAAATCGTGCCTGCGCCAAACAATAAAACCGCGTGGGTTGTAAAAGAAATCGATCGTTCATGGCCAACTCAGGTGGATGAAGTTGCGATCGATGCTATGTCAATGTCAGTGGTTGGGCATGCAGAGTTTAAAGATTTTCCGATCGTGGCAAAACTTATCCGTTGGGGAATTGATGCTCACATGGGGATTTTGTTTGGCCTGCCTAATCAATTGATATTGGCGGTGTTTGGTTTGGCATTATGTGCGGTGATCGTGTGGGGATATACCATGTGGTGGAAACGTCGACCGGTGATGAGCAACACAACACCAACCTTAGTGGATAGCTGGATAAAACTTTCAAACGCCATGAAAGTATTGTCTATAATGGTGGCCGTCGTATTAGGTTTGGCACTGCCGATTATGGGGATCAGCTTGATAGTATTTTGCTTCGTTGATGTGATTCGTTGGCGAAGAGCGGTATATCGACTCGAAGCCGCTTCTTAACCGAGTGAACTAAACAAGTTAAATCAATGAATGGGTAGCGAGTGGCTACCCATTTTTTATTGTTGAGTTGAGATATTAAGAACCTGATACCGTTTGGTCGCTCTTTACAACTGAATCACTTTATCGGATACCGCCTTGATGAGTTGTGGATCGTGACTCACGATTAACATGCCACATCCTTGTTGCTTGGCTAAAGTAATCAACATAGTAGACACTTCTTTGGCGACAATAGGATCAAGACGAGTGGTTGGTTCATCAGCAAATAAAAAGACTGGCTTGAGCAATAAAGTCCGCAAAATAGCAAATCTTTGTAGCTCGCCACCAGAGGCTTGATGCGGTTTTTGATTGAGTATTTCAGGTTTTAGACGCAGTGTCTCCATCATGCTTGGGATCTGGTCTGTGTCTATTTTATGCAACTTAACTAAGTCCTTTAATAATTGTCCAAGTGTTGCATGGCTAGGTAGTGAAGCGATAGGGTCTTGGAATAGTTTTAACCATTTTGATTGATGAGCCATCACTTTATTGTTCGGCTTTTGTTTAGTTAAATATTCAATGCTGCCTGAATGTATTGGTAGTTGGCCTAAAATCGCATCGCCCAAACTGCTCTTTCCACACCCGCTATCACCTACGACACCAATTACCTCGCCAGCATGAAGTTGGAAATTCAGATCATCGATTAAAGTTTGCTTTCCTCGACGTAAACTGAGGTTACTCACCTTTAAAATCGGCTCTTGAATTTTATTCATTAGAGATACGGCTTGCCAAGCTTCGGGTTGTGATGAAATCAGAGTTTGAGTATATGGATGTTGAGCATTAGTGAGCATATCGCGGGTATTGCCTTGCTCAATTAACTGACCATTTTGTAATACGATCATCTGACCATCAATGCCGCGTGCCACATCAATATCATGGGTGACCACGAGTAAGCCACCTTGTTCTGCGCGGTCTTTGAGATGGTCAACCATGTCATCTCGACGGGAAACATCGAGACCTTTGG
This sequence comes from Vibrio rumoiensis, assembly GCF_002218045.2. Classification (NCBI taxonomy): domain Bacteria; kingdom Pseudomonadati; phylum Pseudomonadota; class Gammaproteobacteria; order Vibrionales; family Vibrionaceae; genus Vibrio; species Vibrio rumoiensis. Next base: position 1,128,044 of record NZ_AP018686.1, on the reverse strand, counting down.
TCGGTTCGTCGGCCAAGAAAAGGTCACTATTACTGGCGCGTGCGACACTCATCGCTAAGCGCTGTGCCATACCACCAGATAATTCATACGGTCGCTTTTGAGCATGCTCGCCTAAACCATATTGATTGAGAGAATAGAGAGATTCCTGTTTTGCTTGTGACTTTGGTTTGCCTTGGACATAACGAAAAACTTCACATACTTGTTGCTGGCTTCTCATCAAAGGGCTTAAAGCTTGAGATGGCTCTTGTGGCAAAATGGATAAGGTTTTTCCCCACAATTGTTTCCTTTGTTGCCAATGGATTTCTTTTCCTTGAATGAATAATTTACCCATCACCGATAATGTGGGTTCAAGTGTGCCCATAATGAATTTGAGCAGCAAACTTTTCCCTGAACCGGTTTGTCCTAATACGACCAAAGGAGTCTTATTGGCCAAACAAAAAGAAAGGTTGCTGACCAATTCAATATCACCATGTTTGATGGTTAAGTTCTGTACTTCTAAAAATGCGGTCATCTTTTACTACCTGTTAATAGATGAAAACTCATGATGAGCAGGGCAATTAGGATGATAGGTTGAATTAATAACCAAGGGGCTTCACTATAATAAGGAAACAGTTCGACGATCATTAACCCTAGCTCACTGGTTGGTGGTTGAATTCCCACATAAATAAACCCAAGTGATGCCATATATAAGATGGCGTTTGCCGCGCCAAAGGAAGCAATGGTTGCCACTGGAGAGGCCAGTTCTGGCCATAAATGACGACGAATTAAATACCACCGGTTAAAGCCAAGTAAACGAGAGTTTTGGACGGCCTCATTTGCCATGACTTTGCGAGTAATCGTGCGCGATAACTGAAAATATTCGACCCATTGAATAAGCGAGATCGCAAAATACAATGCCGCAAATGAGCCCGGCATCATCGCGGCTAGCAATAACACGATCACTAAAGCCGGGAGGGCGAGTAAAATATTGACCAACATGGATAATCCGCGATCAATCCAACCGCCTTTCCAGCCAGCCAACATGCCTAATAGACAGCCTATAGCAGCAGAAGTGACCACACAAATGACCGCCATTGCTAACGATAAACGGAGTGCATAAGTCAATCGGCTAAGCATGCTTCGTCCATATTGATCGGTACCTAACCAATGTTCAGCACTTGGCGGAACTAGAATGGACATTAAATTCTGCTGATTTGGGTCAATATTCATCACTAAAGGGCCTAAGATCGCAGTAAGCACGAATAGAGATAACAGACTCAGTGACAATTTTTGAGACAACGACATCATTACGCAAAGGCTCCTTGTTTTTGAGTTTCGGCTTGAGTGGAGCGAGGATCGAGTGCGCGACACAGTAAATCATTGCATGTATTTAAAATGACAAACAAAATACCAAGACAGATTGCGGTTCCTTGAATAACCGGAATATCACGCGCAAAAATAGCATGAGCTAATCCATGCCCGACGCCGGGCCATGAAAATAAAGATTCGATCATCACCACACCTTCAAGCACCATCACTAACTGCACGCCCCAATAAGCCACCACGGGTAAGGCAATATTGATGATGCCATGACGTTTGAATGTGATGCTTGAGCTTAGTCCTTTGGTTCGAGCATATTGATAAAATGGCGCTTGAAAAACACGTTGTGCTGAATGATAAACAATTCGGTTCGAAGCAGCAGCAAGGCTAACGGCTAACGTTAATGCTGGCAGAACTAAATGTGCAGTCGTGCCGAACCCTGCGACAGGGAACCAAGAGAAATGGATCGCAAGCAGAGTAATAAGCGCTAAACCAATGACAAACACAGGCAACGAGCGAAATAAAGTCGAAAAGCCTAAAATGATCGGGTTGGCGGTACGTGGAAAGCGAGCGCTAAGTAAACCAAGTGGAATGGCAATCACAATAGAAAGCGCCATCCCTGCTCCGGCTAAAAGCATTGAGTGGTAGAGCTGATGCTCCACTACCGCTAACACGGGTTCGCCACTCACGAGTGAATGGCCAAAGTTAAATTGCGCAAGATCCACAAGCCATTGCATAAAACTATGCCAACCATTTTGGTCTAAGTTGAGTTCTTGGCGGATAAACTCAGCCGCTTCCGCATTGACATTATCTTGTCCATAGCGGCTTGCGGCTAAGCGATAGGCCATATCGCCCGGCAGAGAGCGCATTAACAAGTAAGTTAGGCCACCAACCGAAAAAATGACGGCAATCAGTTGCAAAAATCGTTGATAAAAGATCCCCAACATTACTGTGTAAACTCCATTTTGCTGAGTTTAAAGTTGCGTTCGTAAGGGTCGAAAGAAAACCCTTTTACGCGGATGTTCACACCAATACGCTGGGTGTAGCTAGCAATCGGTAATAAAGAGTAACCTTGATGGATATATTGAGCAGCCTGTTGGGCTAACTGATGGTATTCATCTTGATTGTTAGTCAGGTTCAAGGTGCTAAATAACTGAGAGAGCTTGGGATTACTCCAGTTCATAGCCCCCCAATCTCCGCCTTGTGGTGAAAAGTCATTACTGAGTACCGCAAGAGGATCGGCAATGACCCCATAGTTACGAGCCATCAGTGCAACTTGAAGTGAGCCATCGTGATGACCCGCTGGGATAGCGCTTGAGTTGGTAATGTTGATATTGAGTTTGATGCCAATCTGGCGCCATTGATCTTGTAATGCGGTGGCGACATTCGTCAGTTCTGGGCGGTCTGCGTAGGTGATCAAAGTGAGTTCGAAAGGCTTTCCATCACGAGTTAGCATGCCTTGGCCGTTTTTGTCCCAACCTAACTGGGCCAGTAATTGTCGTGCTTTTTCTATATCGTACTGCGGTTTTTGATATTGATTCAGGTACCAATCACTCACCGCGGCAGGTAATAGTTGATCGATCTCAGCCCCTGGCGATCTCAATACTCCTGCTGCGATACCTTGGCGATTAATGGCAAGACTCAGTGCTTGACGTGCTTCTTTACTGCTTAACAAGGGATCCCCTGCGTTCAGTTTGAGCACTAATGTTCTCGGAATCGAATATTCATGAACTTTGATTTGCGGTTGCATTTTCATTCTCATCACGCTGGTAGGAGACAGTTCGAATGCAATGTCAGCCTGACCGCTGGTGGCTTGAAGTGCGCGGCTTTCCGCTCTGTGGCCAGTTAAGTAGGTAGCATACTGAATAGAGGCATCGTCAGCCCAGTATTGAGCAAACTTTTCTACCGTTAATTTGTGCGGTGGGGCAAGCGTATATATTTTGTATGGACCGGTGCCGTATAAATGAGAGACTTTGCCTGACTCATCATAGGATTCTGGGCTTAAAATGACGTTAGCGTAATGCGCAAGCACAGCACCTAAAGGTCGATAAGGTTGTGATAGAGCAATGGATATTTGGTTGTCACTACTCGCTTCAATTTTTTCTATCGGTGCATTTTTAAGAGGCCCGTGTTTATTAAAGGCGATCAGCAAGCTCTTCACAACGGCCTCTGCATCCATTTTTTTCCCATCGTGGAAGGTAACATCGGGTACCAAAGTAAAAGACCAAACCTTACGATCATCACTAACTTGATAGTTTTGGGCTAAAGCGGGTAATAACTCGCCTTTGGCATTGACATCAAGCAAGGTTTCTGTGACTTGCATACGAGTAAATAGGTAACCATTTGAGGATGGGTCGATATTGGTAAATTCTAAGCTACCTGCGAGCGATAGCGTATTGGAACGATTGGGTTCTTGAGCATAAGCATGAGGTAACAGTGTTAAGCAAGCACAAGTCAATAAAAGAGGAAATTTGATATTAAGCATAGTCATTATATTTCTTAAAGATAGATTTTGTTATGTTATAACATACCTATAAGATGCAAATCTAATCGTTCGTTTATGGGAATGTAAGAAAGTGTAACGGTGAGAGTGTCGCTATACTCTTGAAAAATATAGGGCTATTACTCGATGGGGGGAACATAACGTCAGAGGAATAAATCGTTTAGTCCCCGAAGTCATAAAATAAAAATGGCCAGCAGATCACTCTGCTGGCCATTGACGTTTAATCGGCGTTGAAGATTAAGCTTGGTTAGATTGCGCTGCTGCTTGAGCTTCTTCTGCACGACAAACCGCGGCAGTGAATACCACGTCTGTAGAACTGTTTAGGCCGGTTTCAGCTGAATCTTGGATAACACCAATGATGAAGCCAACACCGACTACTTGCATCGCGATGTCGTTTGAAATACCAAACAAGCTACATGCTAATGGGATAAGTAGTAAAGAACCACCGGCAACTCCCGATGCACCACAAGCTGAAACTGCTGCTACTAGGCTTAGTAATACCGCTGTTGGTAGGTCAACTTGAATACCAAGCGTGTTAACCGCTGCCAGCGTTAATACTGTGATAGTAATCGCCGCGCCACCCATGTTGACGGTTGCACCTAGTGGAATAGAAACCGAATAAGTATCTTCATTCAGTTTTAGTTTTTCACACAATGCCATGTTTACTGGGATATTCGCTGCACTTGAGCGAGTGAAGAACGCCGTTACACCACTTTCACGTAGGCATTGGAATACCAACGGATATGGATTTTGCTTGGTTTTAAGATAAACCAACAGTGGGTTTACGATTAGCGCGATGATTGCCATCGAGCCTAGTAATACCGCTAACAGTTGAGCGTAACCGGCAATCGCCTCAAAGCCTGTGGTTGCAAATGTGGTTGCAACAAGACCGAAGATACCGATTGGCGCTAAACGAATGATAAAGCGAACTACGGCAGAAACACCGTGGCTAAGATCGCTGAACATATCTTTGGTTGCGGTATTAGCGTGGCGAAGCGCCAAACCTAAACCGACTGACCAAGCAAGAATGCCGATGTAGTTAGCATTAACTAATGCATTTACTGGGTTATCGACAATTTTAAATAACAGTGTATTTAAAACTTCACCAATGCCTTCAGGAGGAGTGGTACCTGTTGCTGCATTCACTAAAGTAAGCGATGTTGGGAAAGCAAAGCTCATTAGTACCGCAGTTAGGGCCGCTAAAAAGGTGCCGACAAGGTAAAGAGTAACCACTGGACGCATGTTACTGCTGGAGTCTTTTTTCTGGCTAGCAATCGAAGCTGCAACCAAAATAAAAACAAGGATAGGTGCGATGGCTTTTAGTGCGCCGACGAATAGGCTACCAAAAATTGACATGCTAGTAGCTGCTGAAGGTGAAATCGTAGCAAGTGCAACACCTGCGATAATACCAACCAAAATTTGCAGCACCAGATTGCCATTGGCCAATCGATGAATCAATGAGTTGTTGTTTTGCATAGTTAAGCCTGTTTTATGTTTTATTGTCAGTCAAAATCCAGTTTGACCGGCCCAGTAGCTTCTGGGCTAAACCATCATAGCTTCTGTAGTGAATCTGTCTACTAGAAAGCCTGAATATCAGTACAAGAATTAACAATTGGTGCAATTTTGTACGCACTTGTGTTGTTAAATAAATGTTGCGCAGGTTTATAGCACACTAAATGAACACGAGAAATTTTTTTTTGTTGATTTTGTGCTCACAAATTGAAAATAGAAAAAGTATATTTCTTGAACAAATCTAAAACTCTAACTAGCTTTAGAGATAACTAGGTAAGTAAAAACGTAGAAAAGCCGTACCCGTTATGAACTTATATGAATTAAAAGTATAGCGTGGTGTGGTGCCACTTCATCCTGACACCTCATCACGGTTTCATATGCATTTGAATGTATTTTCAAACTGTATGAAGGGAACCTGTTGGAGCTTATGCTCACTTGGTGTATCTGTGTGCTTCTTGCTCCGCGATATCTAAAGCCATTGAATTAGCAAATTGATTGACGCTGTTCATCCGTCTGATTGCAGATTTAATGGCTTTAGGTAAATAACAATAAAAATATTGTAAGGACGAGGGGGCATCTTGATCAGATCACGTACAAACGTTGCTGCTTATTATTCAATGGTGGACTCTGGCAAAATAAGCTTTGCTCTACGCTTTATGGTACGGCTGGTGGCTGGAATATTGCTTTTGATTCCAATGATTGCAACGCCTGCCGAAACTCGACTTAACCTTACCCAAGGCGTCACTGAAATTAGCGGTAAGGTTTATGACTTGCACATGCTGATTTTTTACATTTGCTGCGCGATTGCCGTGGTGGTGTTTGGCGTGATGTTTTATTCGATCATTCGTCATCGCAAATCGCGAGGAGCTAAAGCCGCTCATTTCCATGAAAGCACCAAGGTTGAAATCCTTTGGACTGTGATCCCAATTATTATTCTTGTCTTGATGGCCATTCCTGCCACGAAAACATTGATTGCGATGGAAGACACTTCTCAAGACGATCTCACGATTAAAGTGACGGGTTCGCAATGGAAATGGCATTACCGCTATTTTAATCATGATGTGTCTTTTTATAGCTTCTTAACCACTTCGCAAAAGCAAATCGAAGGCAGTGAGCAAAAAGGAGAACATTATCTATTAGAAGTTGATAACCCTCTCGTGCTGCCAATCAATCGTAAGATCCGTTTTTTGATGACCTCTGATGATGTGATTCACTCATGGTGGGTGCCGGATTTTGCCGTGAAAAAAGATGCAGTCCCCGGTTTTATTAATGAAGCGTGGACCAAAATTGATAAGCCGGGCGTTTACCGTGGTCAGTGTGCTGAGCTATGTGGCCGTAATCATGGTTTTATGCCGATAGTGGTTCAAGCACTACCGGAAGATGAATTTGATACTTGGTTGGCAAAACAAGAACAAATGGCCGCTGCCAAAAAAGCGGAGCAACAACAAGCCTTAAGCAAAACACTCAGTATGGATGAGCTTATGGCGATGGGTGAAAAGGTTTATACCGAGCGTTGCAGCGTTTGCCATCAAGTTAATGGACAAGGCGTTCCCAATGTTTTTCCTGCCTTGAAAGGCAGCCCAATTGCTACCGGCGATGTACTGCAACATATCAATATTGTTACTCATGGCAAAGCAGGAACCGCAATGCAGGCGTTTGCTAATCAATTAAGTGAAGAAGAGATTGCGGCAGTCATTACTTATGAGCGTAATGCTTGGGGCAATGATACCGGCGATGCGCTGCAAGCTTCAGATATCAAACAAGTCCTTACTGATGGCACGTTACCGGATAAAGAAAGCACACAAGCAAATATGGAAGCCGAGCCAGCATCAGAGACAGTGGATAGTCAATCGGAGGCACAATGAACCCTTCATCTTCTTACCAACATACAGCAACAGAGACGGCCGATCATATTGACTCTGAGCACGTGCACCATGGGCCTGCAAAAGGCATCAAGCGCTGGCTTTATTCGACCAACCATAAAGACATAGGGACTTTATATCTATGGTTTAGCTTGATTATGTTTTTCACTGGCGGCGCGATGGCCATGGTGATTCGAGCCGAGTTATTTCAGCCTGGCTTGCAATTGGTTGATCCGCACTTTTTTAACCAAATGACCACGGTTCATGGCTTGATCATGGTGTTTGGCGCGGTAATGCCAGCGTTTACTGGATTAGCAAACTGGATGATCCCGATGATGATTGGCGCGCCAGATATGGCGTTGCCACGAATGAATAACCTCAGTTTTTGGATTCTACCTTTTGCATTTTTGATTTTACTCGGCTCTCTGTTGATGCCGGGTGGGGGACCTGACTTTGGTTGGACATTTTACGCACCGCTCTCAACCAAATTCAGTTCTGACAGTACCGCATTATTTGTCTTTTCTATTCATATTATGGGGATCAGCTCGATCATGGGCGCGATCAATGTGATTGTGACCATCGTGAATATGCGCGCACCCGGTATGGATTGGATGAAGTTACCGATGTTTGTTTGGACTTGGTTAATCACCGCTTTCTTATTAATTGCTGTGATGCCTGTTTTGGCCGGGGCAGTGACCATGGTGCTCACCGATAAATATTTCGGCACCAGTTTTTTTGATGCAGCAGGCGGCGGCGACCCAGTGATGTTCCAACATATTTTTTGGTTTTTTGGTCACCCTGAAGTGTACATCATGATTTTGCCTTCATTTGGCATCATTTCAGCAATTATCCCCGCTTTTAGTGGCAAAAGGTTGTTTGGCTACCACTCGATGGTGTACGCCACATGTTCGATTGCCTTACTGTCGTTTTTAGTTTGGGCGCACCACATGTTTACCACGGGTATGCCAGTGTTTGCTGAAATCTTCTTTATGTATTGCACCATGTTAATTGCCGTACCGACCGGAGTGAAAGTGTTTAACTGGGTGGCGACCATGTGGCGAGGCTCACTCACGTTTGAAACTCCGATGTTGTTTGCGATTGCTTTTATTGTGCTGTTTACCATCGGAGGCTTTTCAGGGCTGATGCTGGCGATTGTGCCGGCTGATTTCCAATACCATGATACTTATTTTGTGGTGGCGCATTTTCATTATGTTTTGGTAACTGGTGCGGTATTTTCAATCATGGCGGCGGCCTATTACTGGCTGCCTAAATGGACCGGCCATATGTATAACCAAACATTAAGCTTGTGGCACTTCTGGCTATCGGTTATTTCCGTCAATATTTTATTTTTCCCTATGCATTTCTTAGGGCTAGCAGGCATGCCTAGGCGTATTCCTGATTATGCGATTCAATTTGCGGATGTGAATCAGATCGTCTCCATCGGTGGATTTATGTTTGGCCTGTCTCAATTGCTCTTTCTGACGGTGGTGATCAAATGTATTCGTGGTGGTGATGCAGCGCCTGCTAAGCCTTGGGATCGCGCTGAAGGGTTGGAATGGACGGTGCCAAGCCCTGCGCCACACCATACGTTTTCGACTCCACCGACGATAGAGAAATAGACGATAGGAAAAGAGTAGGCATGCAGTGTTGTGGCGAAAGAGAGATAAGCCCACGATGAGATGAGGCACAGGTAATGACGAATCAATCGAACATCGCAAAAAGTAATAAAAAGCTGATCGGCTATTTGCTGCTTGGCGTGGTTGGTATGTTTGGTTTTGGGTTCGCGTTAGTGCCTTTGTACGACATTATGTGCCAGCAACTTGGTATTAACGGCAAAACCAACACCGTTGCCGCCAGCACTCAAGGTATCCAAGTGGATAAATCTCGCGTGGTACGAGTGCAGTTTATGGCTAATGTGAGCCCAGATATGCCATGGCAGTTTGAACCGGTTCAGGCACAAATGGATGTGCATCCTGGCGAAGTGATTAAAACCAGTTATCGGGCAGTGAATAACTCAAATGTGGCCATGATTGGCCAAGCCGTGCCTTCTATTGCCCCCGGATTAGCGGCCACCCATTTTAATAAAGTGGAGTGTTTTTGTTTTCATCACCAACCTTTGGCAGGCAAAGCTGAAGCCGAATTACCGGTGATTTTTTATGTGGATAACGATTTGCCGACTTCCGTTAATCGGTTGACGCTTTCTTATACTTTATATGACATTACCAAAAACGAATCGCCATCCGCTAAAGCACCCAATACCGCCAAGACTCAAGTGCTTAGAGCGTCTAAAGATTTAAAGAGTAACAATGTTGTTAGTTTGAGCAGGGGAGCGCCAGAGTCGTTCGCTCAACCATTTGATTCATCGCTAAATGAGCGGAATTAATCGCTTATTTTAAGGAGAGCTAAGATGAATAAATCGAGTCCTACCGCCTCTCATCAAGGCCATGTCCCTCATTCCCGTCAACCGGAAGTTTATTATGTGCCGCCAGAAAGTAATTGGCCGATTGTTGGCGCGTTTGCCTTGTTTATGATCGCGGTTGGCGCGGGGTTATTCATTCAGCCTAAAAGCATGTTGAGTAGCTTTGGTGGGTTTGTATTATTCGTCGGTTTTGTCACTTTAGTGATTATGCTCGTTGGCTGGTTTCGTAATGTGATCCAAGAGTCGCTGTCTGGCTTATATTCACACCAAATAGAACGTTCATTTCGTCAAGGAATGAGCTGGTTTATTTTTTCAGAAGTGATGTTTTTTGCTGCCTTCTTTGGGGCGCTTTTTTATACCAGAATGATTTCTGTACCTTGGCTTGGTGGCGCTTCCAATAACTTGATGACCAATGAAGTGTTGTGGCCCACCTTTGAAGCGATATGGCCATTAGTAAAAACCCCAGGTGGTACAGAGACCCAAGCGATGCCTTGGCAGGGCCTGCCTTTAATGAACACCATTATTTTATTGACGTCCTCGATTACGCTGCATTTTTCTCAACTCAGCTTAGAAAAAAACCAACGTACCGCACTGATCATTTGGTTGGAAATTACCATCGTGTTGGCGGTGGCTTTCTTGTTTTATCAAGGCCAAGAATACGCGCATGCTTATCAAGAGATGAACCTCACTCTGCAATCCGGCGTTTATGGTAATACCTTCTTTTTGCTCACCGGGTTTCATGGCTTGCATGTGACCTTGGGTACTCTGTTTTTGATTGTACTGCTTTGCCGTATCGCATTTAGCCATTTTACTCCTCGAGATCATTTTGCATTTCAAGCGGGAAGTTGGTACTGGCATTTTGTCGATGTGGTTTGGTTATGCCTGTTTATTTTTGTTTATGTGCTTTAGTAAGGGCGAGTATTGGGCGAGAGGAGGCCTGACGCTAAACCAATTAACAGCACCATTATAATGATGACCGAAATAAATAAGCGTTTTCCAAGATATTGACTCATTGGTACCGCATTCGGGTCGTTGCGATCGTATTTCACCATTGAGTACAAAGCTCTGCCGAGGTTAAAAATGACAAACAGCAGCAGAAGCACCAAGGTTAACTTAAATAAGAAAGTGATAGTCATGGCATCTCCTATGGCGACATTGGGCGTAAAAAAAATCGGTTTATTATTACTTACTGTGGTTGTGTTTATTGTGATGGTCAAATTAGGTTTTTGGCAATTAGAGCGGGGTAACCAAAAATTGGCATTGGAGCAACAATTACAATTAAGAGCCGATGCCGCACCAGTGGCAATGAAAGATTGGGTATTCGATAACAATCACCACGCCATCGGCACAAAAGTCTCTCTGACGATAGAACCATTGCCGCTTAATTTTAAGGTGCAACGTGTGTATTGGGATAACCAAACCTGGCAAGGCAAAGTCGGTTACCTCGTTTTTCAACCGGTACGTGTGCTGTCTGGTGAATCAGGTTCATCACCAAACGTTCAGAAAATCGCGTTAATTGAATTGGGATTTATTGCAGCAGGACGTGATCGACAAGTCTTGCCTTATGTAGCTGGCGTGGTGGAACAACAAAGTATGGTAGGACGTTTATATCGCAAACAAGAGAACCCGATGAGCCAAGGTTTGATGCCGGAAATAATTGAATCGGAAGGGGGGCAATTACAAGGAACCGCATCGCTTCGAGTGCAGAATTTATTACTGGAATCGTTGCCTCGTTATTTATCCTTTGATATGAAAAATACGTTATTTCCTTATGTGATTCAGCCTGTTCAACCTTTGGAGTTAGCCAGTGAACATGGAAATGTTGTTAGTGAGCACTTACCACATCCATGGCATCCGCTACCCATGTCATCAAAACGACACTTTGGTTATGCAGTACAGTGGTTTTCGATGGCCAGTGTATTGCTGTTGTTAGCCATATGGTTTGCTTTTCGACAGGTTAAGCGCCCAACGTAAGCCACCATCGAAAGTCTTAACCTTAGATGGTAATGAACAACAAGACCGTATGCGTTTTTAGATTATTTGAATTGAGGTCAGGTCGTGATGAGTATATCGAAGCAAGAGAATATACGGGTTGAAAATAAAGGGTTAACACCAGGTTCAAGTAAAAAAGTGTTATGGCTAATGTTGCTGATTTTTGCCTTACCAGTGATTGCCGCCAAGCTAATTTTATCCATGCATTGGTATCAACCCGGAGTCACCAATCACGGCCAGTTAATTGAACCCAATTTTCATTATCAAGATGTGCAATTGATCAACCCAGCCATTCACTCATGGCAAATCGCTTACCTTTTACCGGACCAATGTGATGCGGTGTGCGAGCAACAGTTGCATCTATTAAAGCAAAGTCACATTGCATTAGGTAAAGATCAGCCACGAGTCGTACCGGTTGTTATGGCGTCTAACCCAGAAGATTTAGCGACCTTAAAAGACAGTGGTTTTGTGTTGTTATCGGCGCCCGAACTTTGGCATCAAGCTAATATGCAAAGCTTTGCTACTCAAGATTTTGTTTTGATTGATCCGCTTGGGCAATGGGTGATGCGCTATCCTACCGTGCGCGATCAAGGTGAACTAACAGATGAACTCAAGGGGCTGCTAGCTGATTTACGTAAGTTATTAAAACTATCAAGAGTGGGTTAAATCTCAGTGGTGCAATCACGATGACCGGTGAAGGGGGCGATATGGATTATGCGGCATTACTAACCAAACTGATTCGGTTCAGCATTGGCCTTACTTTAGTTGTGATTGTGTTGGGCGCCTACACTCGTATCTCCGATGCAGGATTAGGTTGTCCTGATTGGCCCGGTTGTTATGGACAGCTTAGTGTTCCAATGAAAAATGCTGAAATCGTCCGCGCGTCTAGCTTATTTCCTGAGCACATTATTGAACCTCACAAAGCTTGGCTCGAAATGATTCACCGTTATGTCGCTGGATCTTTAGGACTATTGATTGCTGCAATATTAGCGGTGAGCGTTAAAGTGCCCAATCTACCTAAATTTTGGCCTAGTATTTTGGTGTTACTGGTGGTGTTTCAAGCCGCCCTTGGAATGTGGACGGTGACATTAAAGTTGATGCCTATCATCGTAGTACTGCATTTATTAGGTGGCTTTGCACTGTTGAGTTTATTGATGGTGTTTTATTTGGTTAGCCGGCCTTATTGTGAAGATCATGATGAAAGTCGAACGAGCGCTTTAAATCCAGAAAAGAACCTAAGTCATCAGCGCTTATTGTGGGCAACCTCATTGCAAAAAATGAGCTGGATAGCGCTTAGTGTATTGATTGTGCAAATCTTTTTGGGCGGTTGGACCTCATCCAATTACGCGGCTTTAGTCTGTACCTCGTTTCCATTGTGCGAAGGCGAATGGTGGCGTGCCTTAAACATCAGTGGTGCATTGACCATATTCCAGCATCCATTATTGATGAATGGTGATAGTTTTGAATTTGGCGTGTTGGACTATGGCTCTCGGGTGACGATTCATTTACTTCATCGATTCGGAGCCATCATTACCGCCGTAACGCTTCTGGTTTTTTCTTGGCGTTTAATTCGTTATCAATTACTGAACCAATCACATCGATTGCTAAATCGTTCTGCTTATTTACTCATTGGCTTAGTGATGCTTCAGGTTGGCTTAGGAATTGCCAATGTTGTGATGCATCTACCTGTTATTTTGGCGGTTGGCCACAATTTAGTCGCAGCCCTGCTATTGTTAAATGTAGTGTTTATATGTACCCATTTACGGCTGTCTTATCGAATCAAAGAGCGTACCCGAAGTGCTCAAATAGAAAGCCGTGACACTCAAATGAGAATGGTCACTAAGTCGAGCCGCTTTATCGAAAAATAAATTTATCAAGGTGAGCACTAGGCTTGATTTGAACGTTAGGAGGTAATAATGCCAAAGTCTAATGTGATTCCCTTTCCACACAAGCAGGCTCCGGAGAGTAAAGCACACTCTGCCTCGGTTAAATATTATGGTCGATATTCAGCCGCCCCTTCTCTTCAGCATGAATCGACCTCTGACTCTAGCTCTCTTGCCAGTCATGCTCGCCAGCGTTCCAAGTCCTATTGGCTAACACAATGGAAATTATATTACTCCCTGACCAAACCCAAAGTCGTGATGCTCATGCTATTAACCGCGCTGGTGGGAATGTGCCTATCAATAGAAGGTAAATTACCATTGCAGCCATTAGTGCTAGGGATGTGGGGGATCGGCTTAATGGCCGGCTCCGCGGCGGCATTGAATCATTTAATTGATCGTAGAATTGATGGGCTAATGGCTCGAACCCAAAATCGCCCCTTGCCTTCAGGTCAATTGAAAAGCTGGAAAGTCGCCTTGTTTGCCGGTGTGATAGGGATTGCTGGCTTTATGGTTTTGTATTTTGGCGTCAATGGATTAACCGCATGGCTTACGTGTGCCAGTTTAGTGGGCTATGCCGTGGTGTATACCTTGTATTTAAAACGCGCGACGCCACAAAATATTGTGATTGCTGGAATTGCTGGTGCGATGCCACCACTACTCGGCTGGACGGCAATGACCAATGAGCTTCATCCTCATGCTTGGCTATTAGTCATGATTATTTTCATTTGGACTCCACCTCATTTCTGGGCATTGGCGATCCATCGTAAAGACGATTATGCCAAAGCCGATATTCCAATGCTTCCCGTCACGCACGGGGTAGAATTTACCAAAACGAGTGTGCTGCTCTATACCGTATTATTGATGCTCATCTGTACCTTGCCAGTGTTATTTGGCATGAGTGGTGTGCTGTATGCGATAGCCTCAACAGCATTATCTTTAGGGTTTATCTACAAAGCCTGTGAGCTGAAATACTTCCCTAGACCAAACAGTGCCATGCAAACTTTTAAGTTTTCTATTTATCACTTAATGGGGTTGTTTGTTGCTTTGTTGATTGATCATTACGTGGTGGTTGGTTAAACATCTTGAAAGTACGATTGACCGCAAGCGGATGTTATTTAGGAATTTTTAGTCATATAAGGTAGTATTGCGTACAAAATAACATGTAATTTTAATTTCTTAAGGAATAGCAATGAAGAGCTTTGGTTCTGGCTTTAATAATTTTTTTGTCGGTTTATTTAGTGGGCTGTTATTGCCGATTGTGATCATCATGGTGTTACTGTTTTTAACGGTCGATAAGATCACTAGCTTCGCGGAAAATGAAGCAATTGCTCCTTTGTATCAACGTGGCGAACAAACCCTGGATAAAGTCGATACTTTATTAACGACTCTTGATAACAAAGTCGATAACGCTAATCTGCAAGATGTAAAACTACTTGCGCCATTAAAAGATGCCAACCTTTTCCCTGAACTAAAGCAAATAGCGGGTGCGGTTTCTAAGCTTCGCGATGCTTCTGATTCAGAAAAACAAGAGATGCTTGAGAATCTAAAAGCCAAGCTTAAAACAACGCTACAAGAGAAATTTCCAGAAGATAAAGCCCAGCAGTTGGCGGATAACTTAGCCGGTATTGCCGATGTCATTGCGAGCAAAAAAGACTCGCTAATGGAAAATAAAGATCAGTTGCTAGAGAAGAAAGATGAGCTGGTTGAGAAGGCGCAAGATACCAAAGCGCAAGTGCAAGAAAAGGTAGAAGATATTCAACAAGACAATGAATAACAGACATTAGTACATACAGAGCCTGCTATTTAGGTATAGCAGGCTTTTTTTAAATTTATTGATATACCATTTAGCGACAAGCCCTCACTTTCTGCCATGCAGACCAGCTTTTATCTTGTGGCTTTTCATTATACGACCACCACTTTGCCTGCCATTCAAACCCTGCATAGCTGACCTTTTGTGGTTGGCTGTAAGACGTATTTTTTGTCCATTCAGCGGATTCACATCGAGCGGGCAGCGCTTGCGGGTTCTCCATCCAATTCACCAATTCTAAATGGCTAACAATACGCACATCTTGTTTGGAAAGCGCATAATCCAAAAATGCTTCAAGAGCTTGGCGACGCTCTTCTGTGGTAGAGGCAGTCGGCACCCATTGGTCCATTTGGTCATCATATTGGGTGGAGTGGCCAAGAAACGTCATCGGAGCTTTGTTGCCAGCCAGACGCCTATCTAAGTTGTATTTTAAAATGGCCAACACTTCCGGACCGCTCAGTTCTGCCATGTAAAATAAGTTGTAATCACCAGACTCAATCTTGCCTGACTGAACATCAAACCAACTCATTTTTTGTTGAATTTTGTCGCGCAGAGAGTAATCAAAGCCGTATTGTTTTGCCGTCTCATCATCTGGCACGGTTAACGCGTAAACGGGAACTTCCCATAACCCCGCATGTTGCGTGATGGGTGGCTTGATTCCCCAACTTGCCGCTAAATCAGCGCCAGGACTACCGTTGTCCAGTGTATATGGCCAATACTGGTTTCCTGCGTGATGATCGGGCGCATAACCTTCGACAATACTGGCATCGTATTTAAATCCGTTCTGGTTTAAGTAAGCGAATAAAGCATCGTTATATTCGAGATAAGGCGAGCGAAAGCCCACGGCATTAGCATCAATGCCTTCGGCATCAGAGGGAAATTCAGGATCGGTTTGAGTAAAGGGTTTGTTCATGGCGCTCTGGCAATCATTGATTTGTTGTTGCCACTCCGCAGAGCTGAAATCTAACCCGTGTAAATGATTAAGGGTGTGATTGGCCATTTCGTGCCCAAGTAAGTTGGCTTGATACCAAGTTTCTTTGACATGGCCTGCGTTGGTGCCTTGCTCATTCGTAGCGATGATCGCTTCACATGTATTAAAAAAGGTGGTGTGAATGGCCGCACCATCAAAGGTTACGCTATTGCCGTTTCCTGCAGGGTTATGGCGCTTTCCCCATTGTTCAAGAACCCAGTTTTGTCCGTCAACTAAGGTATTGTCATCAAAGGCGATGGCGACAAATTGTGGCGCGTTTTCAACCGAAATTCCTGCGGGAGGAAGTGAAGAGGGAGCAAGATTTGCAGCGTGACTGTGAAGCGCCACTGCTGCCAATCCTAGTCCTACAGTAACTCTTTGTTTAAACATTGTTTTCTCCTTGATTGATAAATTCAATACCAATCATAGGAAGAAGAAAAACACCGTGTGTAAAGACTGTTCTTAATGGAATCGATATAGAATTTACAATGTAAATGAGCGATCTGTAGATTGCCTTGATAGCACTTTCCTCATTATTTTAGAGCATCATTGGCACCACTGAGAGCACTAATAAGGTCGACATGGAATAGTTAAACCATTTCACCCGCAGTGGGCTATTGAGCCAGATCTGCAGCTTTTGCCCTGCGTAAATCCATAACGTGGCCGATGGCATATTCACTAAGCCAAACATCAGCGACACGATTAACACCCCTTGCCAGTTATTAAGCGAGTTATAAACACTGACAGCGGTGATTGCCATGGTCCATGCTTTGGGGTTGATCCATTGGAAGTAAGAGGCAGCCAAAAAGCTCATCGGTTGATATTCGGCATCGCTCGAACCGGGCTGAGAGCGCGCAATTTTAAACGCCAGATAAAACAGATACGTAATACAAGCGATGTTTAATAATTGGTGTAAAACAGGGTAGAGCTTAAATAGGCTCATCAAACCAAGCCCAACCAATAAGACCATAAAACTAAAGCCAAATACCACGCCGAGCATGTGTGGAACGGTACGCAAAAATCCGATGTTGGCCCCCGAGGTCATCAACATAATATTGTTAGGGCCGGGTGAGGCGGTTGATATAAGCACAAAAGTAAATAAGGCGAGCAGTTGCTGAATATCCATTTCTTAGTGTCCAGTTCGTTTGAGATTTCCTTGTATATTATTGGGTTTGTGGCTACATTTTATGTCTATTTGATGTGCTATTTAGATAAAGTGAGCAACAAAGTTAAGTTATGGATAGATTTGACGAAAGAATATTGCAAGAGCTGCAAATGGATGGGCGATTATCCAACGTAGAGCTTTCAGAGCGCATTGGTTTATCGCCATCAGCGACCTTGAGACGGGTACAAGAGCTTGAGCGACAACAGGTGATCACCGGTTATCGAGCGGTATTAAATGCCGATAAATTAGGGATTGGCTTTATGGCTTATGTCACGATTGGGTTATCGAATCACAGTCAAAAATCTCAACGGGAATTTGAGCAAGAAGTGATGTTGGCCAAGGAGGTTACCGAATGCCACAACATTACTGGCGCCAATGAGTATTTATTGCGAGTGGAAACCAAAGATCTCAGCAGTTATAAGCGTTTTCACTCTGAGGTGTTAGGCGAGATCCCACAAGTCAATACCATCACGACTCTCGTGGTGATGGATACTTCAAAAGATACTCGTTAAGGAATGACGATATGATCCAAGCTCAATGTCATTGCGGCAATATCAAGCTGCAACTACCTAAGTTAACAGACACCATGACATGTTGTAATTGTTCTATTTGCGCTCGTTATGCGGCACTGTGGGGATACTATTTACAACCTGAGGTTGAGATATCTGTTGGAGAATATGGGAGTCGGCAATATTGCCGTGGTGACCGAGAGATCTTATTTCATTGCTGTAATCAATGTGGCTGCGTGACTCATTATTCAGCTATTGATGTATCACCTACTTCACGGGTGGCGGTAAATTATCGGATGTTGGAGCCACAATTGATTAAAGAATTAGCCATTCGCTATTTTGATGGCGCGAATAGCTTTAAAGCGGTAGAGAAAGTGCAATTTACCGGGTTGCTTTAGTTTACAGGCACCTTAGTTTACAGACACTTTAGCTTCTCTTTCGGCTCGGCGGCTGACGATTAACACCGTCATCATGACTAATGCAGTACAACAATAGAAGATGCCGAGATCGTTCTGGGTCGACACAAAGTTGCGTACTAAAAACTCGCCAAAGAAGCCGGCGATACACATTTGGATCGAGCCAGATAAGGCCGACACTGCACCGACACGGTTAGGATGAGGTTCAAGTAGCAATGACATCGAAATCGGAAAACTCATGCCTTGCGCGACGGTTAATAAGGTAAATGCGCCAATTAAATGAAAGGCAGACAAAGGCATCGCAAGCAACCAAACCCCTGAAATTACCATCAAGCTAAATGCCATGCACAACAAGCGAGCTTGCGAGAAATATTTATGCAGGCGATTTACCGTGACGCTACCAATTAATAATCCCGCCGAGGGAATGATCATCGCTTCACCGTAGTCAGATACCGTCATCCCCAATTGTTTTTGCAATAAAAATGGTAATACCGACAACGAGACAACCGCACCTAAATAGCTGATCCAATTATAACTGGCACTCGAAATGACTTGCTTGCAGGTAATCAGCTCACCATAACCTTTTAATACTTTGACCGGATTAAAGCGGCTTTTAGGGTAGGGTAAGGTTTCAGGGAGTACTTTCCAGCCGAGCGTAACAATCGCAATTAAATACACCAGCACCGCACTAAACACACTTTGCCAGCCGAAATGATAAGCAACCCAACCACCAAATACCGGTGAGATGATCGGTAAAATCGAGGCAGTGATCGATAGATAAGATAAGGCTTTGGTGAGATCTGGGCCATTATAGCTATCGCGCAGCACACTGCGGCCGAGTACTGAGGCGCTACCTGCTCCTAGGCCTTGTAAAAATCGACCAAACAATAACGCTTCAAAACTACTGGCCCACAACACACAAATTAAAGTACCTAGTAGGTAAACGCCTTGTCCTGCGAGAAAAACGGGACGGCGTCCTATGGCATCGGATAGCGGGCCGTAGAACAATTGCGATAAACCAAAGCTAATTAAAAAGAAGGTAACAATCGACTGAACTTGCGCTTGGGAAACCGCTAAATCATGGCTAATTAATGGTAAAGAAGGCAGATAAATGCTTACACCAACTTGACCCGTTGCGATGATCATCATCGCGAGCAAAAGTGGTGTTTTTTTAAAGGCGTTTATCGTTTCTACTTTCATACAACTAGTGTACTTTGGTGAATATATAATGATAATAGACTCTATAGGAAAGAGATTGAGTCTACTTGGGAAACAATGAGGCGAATGATGGATTGGATTGAATCGGTAAAAACCTATATTCGAGTGGTTGAAGAAGGTAGCTTTAACCAAGCGGCTCGCCGTTTGAATACCACCAGTTCAGCAGTAAGTAAGCGCATACATTTTTTAGAAGAACGGATCGGTGTACAGCTACTCAAACGGACGACTCGCTCATTAAGCCAAACTGAAGCTGGCGCGATGTTTTATCAACGCGGTAAAGCGCAGGTAGAACAATGGCAATCGCTGGTGGATGAAACACGCTCGGTTAACCAAACGCCAACCGGATTATTACGAGTTGGTGCCACGTTGGCATTAGGCTCTAAGTTTTTCATGCGTTATGTTGATGACTTTCTCCATCAATATCCACAGATTAAAGTGCAGCTGATCACCACTCTTCCCGGTCAGTTGCCGGAACTCAGTTTTGATATTTATATTGGTCGTGAAATTGAAAACCTTGATACTTTGAGTTTTCGTGCCGCGCCATTAATTGACTACCAATCTGGATTCTATGCTGCGCCCAGTTATTTAAAGCAATATGGTGAGCCGCAGACGATGGATGATTTAGCTGCCCATAATATGTTGATTTGGGGAGAGAAAGTCGATCGAGAGGTGCGATTAACCACTCTAGGTGAGCGAAGTAAAAAAGTGCGCTTAACCGGTAACTTTTCGACCACCAATCCAGAAGCGTTATTTCACAGTGCTAAGCGGGGAATGGGGATCATTTTATCCAACCAAGTGATGCTGCAAGAAGAAATTGAGCGTGGTGAATTGGTGCGAGTACTGCCTAATGTCACCTCAGATCATACTCGTGTATACGCTTATTATCCGAAATTAGATTATGAACATACTCGTACTCAATTGTTTGTGGAGTACTTAAAACAACGTTTAGAAACCGAGAAAGATGTGAAGGTGGTATAAACAGCGGTGAATTACCCTGTCGTACCTGAAAGTGCTGTTTTGTTGTCTGTGTTCATTCCCTTGTCGCCCCATTACAGATCCAGTTGCTTTGGGGAGCTATTGAAGTAAATAAGGGCTGAATCAATCAGCCTTTATTCATCATTGTATTCGACCTAAAAGCACTAATGGGCTTTCTTCGGCCCGTTACGAACGATATCTTTACCGTTATCAAACACCTCTTGAGTAACCCAACGGCCAAGCAATAACTGGTGTTTATCATCTAAAACCGCAACAAATGGGCGACCATTGCTGTTATTGGTTGCCAGCGCCACGCCTGTGACATTTTCCAGACCAAGGCCACCGTTTTCCACTAAGCGCAGAAATACTTCTAAATCGTCTAGGGTTTCAATTACTAGGTTATCGTCAATCATCATTTGTACTCTATTAACACGTGATGTGCGTAGGATAGCAGTTAAAGGCAAGTCGATAAATATATCGGTAGAAAGCCGAAGGGAGAAGAAAGGAAGTGAAAAATCCCTAGCTTGAAACACAGACTAGGGAATTAGTTTACGTTTTATTTTTTATTAATGCTTTGATTTTTAGATGGTTGACTAAAATTTGTACCAAGCGCAGTATGAGTTTTATATTTTCAGCCTGTAAGATCTTGTAGAAGGAATCAGTGAACATGGATGACATTGGTCGTCTTCGCATGGGATGCGGCGGTCATTTACCTTCTCTCGACTCAAAGTGTTAGGAAGCGCTTTACCAAAATGGCCTATTATATTGATAAAGTCACCGGTGCAGTACTAGGTATTATTGGTATCACTATTGTGAAATCAGCGGTGGTGCGTTAGAGATGTTTATTAGCAGATACCTAATGACTTGCTAGAAGGGCATAGGGCGTTAAGATAGCTTGTTGTGGCTAAACCATAAGCTTGCGTTATGTATGATGTTAGATTTTAACGACTGATTATTAAGAATACGATGAATGAAAAAGTACGAAGAACTAGTCCAAGATATTGTCAGTAAGGTCTGCCAGGGAGTGATTCGAGTTAAGCTGCCTTCAGAAAGAGAACTGGCTGAAAAATATGAACTATCAAGGTTTTCAGTAAGAAAAGCGCTATCAAAACTAGAAGCGATTGGTATTGTTAAATCAAAAGTGGGTTCTGGTTATTTTATTAATACGTCAGTGATTGGATCTTCATTAATTTATAATACGGTGACTGAAAATAAGTTTGGTGAAATTACCTATAAAAAAATAAAATTAAATAAGCGCTTACCAACACCTCATGAAATGCAAGTTTTTTCGATTGGTGAAGATGAGTATCTTTGGCATGCTAAGCGCCTTCGTTTAATTCAAGGCAAAGTGACGCAAATAGAAGAGACAAGGCTACCGGTTCGAATTTTTAAAAAAATTGATGAAAAAATTATAGAAAGTTCACTGCAAAAGCATGTTATTTCATTAGGGTTAGAAATTGATAGTTATTTAACGACTTATAAAGCGATCAGTTTGGTGAAAGAGGACGCGGATTTATTGGGGTAAACGCTCAAGTTCTGCAATGAATATTACCAATCGAGGTTTTTTAAAAACGGGAGAAGTTTTTGTCGTCAGCGACATTATCGATATTGATTATCAATGTACCTACCATACCCAGTTTAACCCTGAAAGTTTGAATTATAGAGATGAAAAAGGCCGCTAAATAGCGGCCTTTTGGGTTTATGGGGTATGGATACTGCCATCGGGTAGACGACTTTGTGTCCATTCATGAGGTCGGTATTCGACAGGAAAATCTTTTGCAGCGGCAATGTCCATTTCCACACCAATACCATCATTTTCAGAAGCATATAAAAAGCCATTTTTCGGCTCAGCGGCGTTTGGAAAGACTCGCATGGTGTTTGGTTTATATTCCACATGCTCTTGAATGGCGGCATTATGCAAATGTACATTGAGGTGAGTATTCACGGCAGCACCGATAGGCGTCATATCAGGCGGGCAATGCCACGCAACTCTAACGCCAAAAGTCGCACATAGATGCCCAAGTTTTAGTGCGGGAGTGATCCCTCCAATTTGAGAAACATGACAGCGGATAAAATCTACACGTCGGTTAATAATTAAAGCTTTCCACTCTTCTGGGTTATTGAATAATTCACCTAGCGCTAGAGATACCGAGGATTGGCTGCGAATGTTATCTAGCCATTCAGTTTGATTCGGTGGCAAAATATCTTCGATAAAGTATGGGGTGTATTGTTCGACGGCTTTAGCAAATTGAGTGGCTTGGTTCGGAAATAATCTTTCATGAACATCATGGAGTATATGGAAAGCGTTACCGTATTTAGCACGCAATTGTTTGAACATTTCCAGAGTGTTATCGATGTATTGGTCTTGATCGTAGAAAGAACCTTCCGTTGGGTTCTCTGGGGTATGGATATTTTCTGGTACTCCACCATAAAAACCTAACTGGCAACGAATATGTTTATACCCTTGCTCAAGATAGCGATCGACTTGCTCAAACAAACCATCCATCGTATCGCTAGTCGCGTGCGTGTAGACTTGGATCGCGTCTCTCGATTTGCCACCAAACAGCTGATGCAATGGCATTTTCGCTTGCTTTGATTTGATATCCCAAAGCGCCATATCAACGCCTGAAATCGCATTGTTGATGACCGGGCCATTACGCCAATATGAATTAACCATCATCATTTGCCAAAGATCTTCAATATTATTGGCATCTTTACCAATTAAGAGTGGTTTTATATATTCGTCCACCATAGTTTTCACTGCTAATGGCCGTTGTTGAAAGGTTGCACAGCCATACCCAATAGTGCCAGATTCGACTTCAACAATGACGGTGATGAGATTGTGTCTATCGGGTTTAGTAATAATGCACTCAATGTTTGAAATTATATTTTTATTCACTTTTATCATCTCTGGATAAGCTGGGTTTTTCTTACTATAACCGTTAAAAAAATTAAATTTCAAGCGTTTAATTAGGTATAAATTTAACTGGTTCGTTCTTAATAATTATTTGCTAATAAAAACGAACCAATTAGGAAAAATAACCGAAATTATTTATTTAGGCATGGTTAATGTGAGTTTTATCACCTTTTTTGCGATTGGATAAATAGCGCTACCCGATAAGATGAATGGCATAAATAACGATAAAAATCTATAGGACACAATAATGGAACTGACAGAGAAAAATGTAGCTGCCACGGATGCTTCCTTTACACAACCTAATACTTTTGATTCAAACTTACAGCTGCTTATTACCGCCGTTGGTGGTAATGAGAATATCGTAAATATCACTCATTGTATGACTCGCCTTCGATTTAAATTAGTGAATGAATCGCTTGTCGATAAAGAAAAAATTGAAAGTATCAAAGGCGTAAAAGGGGTTGTTCTGGCCCAAGGACAAACCCAAGTCGTTATTGGTGTGGAAGTTGAGCAATGGTACAACGCGCTTTCTGGAGTTAATAGCGCTGCGGATAATTCCTCCGACTCTAATATTGAACAAGAGAAAGGCAAACTATTCCAAAATGCCATGCGTATTGTGGCAGGGATCTTTGGACCCGTTGTTCCGGCTATCGCTGGCGCTGGGATGTTGATGGGTCTTCTTTCTGGTTTAATTGCAACCAATGTGATTTCAGAGAGTTCGGATACGGTATTCTTTTTTAGATCTATCTCTGTTGCTGTATTTTTCTTTTTGCCTATGTTGGTTTCATTTTCAGCGGCCAAAGTTTTCCGAGTAAATGAATACATTGCTTTAGCGGTGGCGGCTGCCATGATGTCGCCAAAATTGCTTGAAAAAGCAGCGCAACTCTCTGCGGCAGGTAATAGCCCAGAGCTTTCCGTTTTCGGCGTTGTTCCAATCGAATTGTTAAACTATGGTGGAGCGATTGTTCCCGCTATTTTAGCGGTGTGGGTACTATCTAAGATCACACCTATGGTCGATAAATTTGTACCAGCTTCTGCTAAACCAGTATTTACACCATTAATTGCCTTTACTGTCACCTCAACGATTGTGCTATCTCTAGTCGCTCCTGCTGGTATGTGGTTAAGTAATGGCGCTGGGTGGGTGGTAAGCTCTTTATTAGAAATCTCACCAACGTTAACTGGCTTTGTGTTTGGCTTAACTCGACCAATTACGATTGTATTTGGTATTCACCATAGTATGACGCCAATCAGTCTCAATAACTTTGCGCTGTATGGTAAAGACCTACTGATGCCGATCATGTGTTTAGGCAATATTGCGATTGCTGGTGCAACGATGGCGGTGTGGTATAAACAACGTAAAACCGCCTCTAAAGAACAATCTTCTATCACGATGGGGTCTGGCATTACTGCTATTTTAGGTATCACAGAGCCAGCGCTATTTGGTGTTTTAACTAAGTATACAAAAGCGCTATTTATGGCGAGTCTTGCAGCGGGGGTGTTTGGTGCTATTTCCGTTACGATTGATACCCACTTAACCAGTTATATTTTATCTTCAATCTTTAGCTTGCCAGCCTACTTAGCCGGCGGTACACAGAACTTTATCCAAGCCGTATTTGGGATTTGTGGCGTCTTTGTTTTATCTTTTGCTTTAACGGTCATCTTTGTACGTATCGATAATAAATAATACAACGTCAAAGAAATAATATGAGGCTGACTGATTGAATAGTAGTCAGCCTCATTGTTGTTTATAAGATGATTGTTTACATCGTTTGTCTTGTCGCCGCGACGACAATTTCACGAATGCACACGCCTTGAGGTTGTTGGTAAGCAAAGACTACGCTTCGAGCGATATCTTCTGCGACTAACGCGCCGCCCATGCTGGCGGTCCATTCTTTATAGCCTTGTTTGATGTCGTTGGATGAAGTGTGCGACAACAACTCAGTATCGACTGCGCCCGGTGCAATAGTGGTTACGCGCACATTGGAATCGGCCACTTCTTCACGAACATTTTCAGAAATCGCATGTACTGCAAATTTTGTTCCGCAATAGGCGGCGTGGTTGCCAAATGTCTTGCGGCCAGCCACAGAGCTGATGTTAATGATCGTGCCGGTTTGGCGTGATTTCATTGGCCCTAACACCGCTTTCATGCCGTTCATTAAACCAATCACGTTGACATCAAACATGGTTTTCCATTCGCTTGATTCTTGTGTGTCTAGTTGCCCAAGTAACATGCTACCCGCGTTATTGACTAAACCATCGACTGGGCCATATTGTGCTTCCGCTTTAGCAATCGCATCGATAAAGCTTTGTTCATCACTGACATCGACTTTCGCGCATAACGTATTGGGTAAATTTAACGCCTCTAAACGTTCAATACGACGAGCTAACAACAATAATGGGTGACCTAATGCACTGAATTGACGGGCGATGGCTTCACCGATACCTGAACTTGCACCTGTAATGACGATAAGCTTTTTCATATTTTTTATCCTGATTTAATTCTGTTTTTAATTGGTGTTCATTTGATGGCGAGAATTATAAGAGCAAGCTTACTGTTGATATATACGGCTTAAGTTGAAATACTGTTTCTATATAGAAACAATAGAAGTGATTCTCATGCTAAATCAAATCAACTTGGGTGATGTCCGAACCTTCGTATTGATCGGAGAATTGGGCAGTTTTACCAAAGCCGCTGAAGCGCTTGAGGTGTCTCGCTCACATGTGTCGAAACAAATCACTCAATTAGAAAAGCAAATGGGTGTGACCTTGCTGATTCGAACCACTCGCACATTAAAATTGACCGATGCGGGGGAGCTGTTCTTCAACCAATGCCAAAATCATCTTTCGGGGATTGAACAAGCCATTCATGCGGCCGTGGATGATGTTGACCAAATGCGTGGCCACATTAACCTAAACTGTGTCGGTGGGCATTTAGGGGAAGATATCATTGCGCCAATGGTGGCAAAATTTATGCGCCAATATCCTGATATCACGGTTAACATGGATTTTAGTAGCCACCGAATTGATCTCATAAAAGATGATTTTGATGTTGCGATTCGCATGGGCGAGCTTGAAGATGCCGGGTTTATTGGCCGTCAATTATTGAGCTTAGAAATGGTGACGTTAGCCAGCCCAGAGTATCTCAATCACAACCGCGCAGCACTAAACCATCCGAAAGATCTACTCTCGCATAATTGCTTAACGGGTAGTGTGAAGAAGTGGCACTACCAATCTTTAACTAAGCCGATTGAAGATATCGATGTGACGGTTTCAGGCCAATTTGAATGTAAAAATGGCCGTTCGCTGGTTAATGCTGCTTTAGCCGGTTGTGGTTTAATCCGTGTTCCTAAGCTGTATTGCCAAGCCGAGATCGAACAAGCCAAACTGGTGGAAGTGATGCCAGAGTGGAAAATTCCCAATGTCAGTCTTTCGGTGATTTATCATAAAGACCGTTATCAACCGAAGCGGTTACAAGCGTTGCTCAAACATTTTCAGCAACAGTTTTCACAATTATCGTAATAGCGATTATTATCACTCAATTCGCCACACACAGAGAAAATCATTATGTCATTACCTGCTTGCCCAAATTGCCAGTCTGGCTATGTTTACCAAGATCAGAACCATTTGATTTGCCCAGAATGCGCTTATGAATGGAACCCGCAAGAAGAATTAGACAATGCCTTTACGGTTAAGGATGCCAACGGAACTTTACTCGCAGAGGGCGATAAAATCACTTTGATTAAGGACCTGAAAGTTACCGGCACCTCTCAAGTACTAAAGATTGGCACCAAAGGGATAATACGCCGCATTATTGAAGGCAAAGATCACGAGCTAGATTGTAAGCTACAAGGCGTCGGCGAGATGCTGGTGTCAGGTAAGTATGTGAAGAAGGCTTGATGCTACGTTTGTATTTCTAAACGTAAATCAGGTCGTTGAGTTGAATTACGGCTGTTTCGGCTTTTAATATCAATGCAGAAATTAATGAGCTTTACTTTTATCATCTGTAACCGAGAACGTTCATGATCACTTGGAAACAATCATTGTCAGGCTTTGAATGGCTTATTCACCAAGTTTGGTATTTAGAGCTTGAGCATGATGATAAGCTTGATAAATGGCCGCGCCTTATTCCCAACCCAAGGGCTCATCTACTTTTTACTCCGCGTGATCAACAATATTGTTATCAAAACGGCCATCAGCCATTTATTGGCAGGGGGAGTCATCTACTCACGATCAGTGATGAATTACTGTTGTTAGAAGATACACCTCCGTTAAAGCGCATCGGTATTACCTTTCGCCCTGAAGGGTTATATTTATTACATCAAAAGAGTATTGGAAAAATTAACCAATGTGAGTGGTTTGATTGGTTAGAAACATTATTTGATGCCAAGTTTCAAGATTCGTTATGGCAATGCACCTCGCAACTACAGCTTATTGATATTCTACTTCAATATTTCGCTCAGTTAGAGCTTAAGCCGAAAGACAAAGCTTTTAACATGGTGCAAGCGATCACTCTTGGAGTCGAAGCCTCTCAACAACAATCATTTGCGCCTGATAAGTTAATTAAAGGCGAGCTCAATACGGATATGGAAATTGAGCAACTTGCCCAACATTGTGCGTGTTCAAGGCGAACATTAGAGCGGGCTTTTAAACAAGTGATGGGATTAAGTGTAAAAAAATACCAACAAATGATGAAGTTAGAACACATGATCTTAGCGCTTTATGCCCAAGATCAAGAGTTTGATTGGACTTCGTTTTCACAACGGTTTGGGTTTTATGACCAATCTCATTTGATTCGAGAATTAAAAAAGCAGCTTGATTGCACGCCTTCTGGTTATCTACAGCAGCGCGATCTCACGATAGATATTTATGGAGACTTTGAATAAGAACAGCGAGTCATTCAATATTTGTCGCAAAAATCCAATTGATTGTGCATGGTTTCGATTAACCTAGTTGAAAATTAAATGAGGCTATATACATGACATATTCTAAATTGAAACAAGGCGAGCCGATTCCTTTCCATGGCACACTGTCTATTCAATTCATTCGCCAACAAGATTTGGCGGATATCATCAACATGCTTAATGATGAACAAGTAAATCAATATCTCTATTTCGCTCCCGCTGACGACAGCCTTTTTCAAGCTTTCTTTGCTCCGATTATTGATGAGGTAACCCAGGCAATTGAGAAGCGTATTTGGCCAGCCAATCCTACCTTTGTCATCCGTGATCAAAATGGGCAATACATGGGAATGACAGCCGTTACTCAAGTCATGTTTTTAGAGGGGAATTTTGAAATCGGCTATCAATTACCAGTACATGCTTGGCAACAAGGTATTGCGACCAGTGCGTGTCGATTGATGACCGAAATTGGATTTGAACAGTTGAAGGCACATAAAATCAGCGCAGATTGTTATGCTGCTAATATTGGCTCCTATAAAACACTAGAAAAGTGTGGCTACCAGCGTGAAGGCTGCCAAAGTGCCTACTACAAACTAAAGCAAGGTTTTGACGATAAGCTTTATTACGGAATGACCGCAGAGCAATTTAGAATGCTTAAATGACGGCTTCCATGCTGATATCTAAGATCGTGTGATGCCCCATTTAGGTATTCAAAACCAATAGATTCATTTGATCCAAGCCATCCAACTTCCTCTTATATTGACTCCCGTTGCCAAGTGAGTGCGTTGCTCAAGGGGAAGAGCTTGTTCTTTGTACCGTAAGTGTTATTGAACAACGTCTTCAAATAAACCCCAACAAAAAAGCGAGCACATCATGTGTACTCGCTTTTCTCATTTCAACGTCTCACTAACCCTTACTGATAACTCTCAATACTCGGGCATGAGCAAATCAAATTACGGTCGCCGTAGACGTTATCGACACGGTTGACGGTTGGCCAGTATTTAGCGTCTTTCGCTTGTGCCGATGGGAAGCAAGCCACTTCACGGGTGTATGGGTGATCCCATGTTTCACTCATTAAGTCGGCTTGGGTGTGTGGCGCGTTGACTAACGGGTTGTTGTCTAGTGGCCATTCACCTTGTTGCACTTTGTCCATTTCTTGGCGAATCGCAATCATGGCATCGCAGAAGCGGTCTAGCTCGGCTTTGTCTTCCGACTCCGTTGGTTCCACCATCAAGGTGCCCGCCACTGGGAATGACATGGTTGGCGCGTGGAAACCGTAGTCCATTAAACGCTTCGCAATGTCTTCTTCGCTGATGCCGGTCGCTTCTTTTAGTGGGCGAATGTCGATAATACATTCGTGCGCCACGCGGCCATTGTGTCCACGGTAAAGCACTGGGTAGTGTGGACGTAGACGTTCCATGATGTAGTTGGCATTTAAAATTGCGATCTTAGTGGCTTCGGTTAGCCCTGTGCCGCCCATCATAGTGATGTAAGCCCATGAAATTGGCAGAATCGATGCGCTACCGAGATCCGCCGCTGACACCGCATAGTCTTTACCTTCCACACCATTTTCAATGTGGCCTGGTAAGAATGGCGCAAGGTGTGATTTAACCCCAATTGGACCCATACCCGGGCCGCCACCACCATGTGGAATACAGAAGGTTTTGTGTAGGTTAAGGTGCGAAACATCACCGCCAATCACGCCCGGATTAGTTAAGCCAACTTGTGCATTCATGTTTGCGCCATCAAGGTAAACCTGACCGCCAGCCGCGTGTACCATTTCACATACTTTTTGCACTTGTTCTTCATACACACCGTGAGTCGATGGGTAGGTGATCATGATGCTGGATAAGTTGCTGTGGTGTTTGTCGATCTTAGCTGCCAGATCTTGCATATCGATGTTGCCGTATTCATCACACATTACCACCACAACTTTCATCGATACCATCGACGCGGTTGCTGGGTTAGTGCCGTGTGCAGAGCTTGGAATTAAGCACACATTACGGTGGCCTTCACCACGGCTTTGGTGGTAACGCTGAATTGCAATTAAACCTGCATATTCGCCTGATGCGCCAGAGTTAGGTTGTAGAGAAAACTCATCGTAGCCGGTAATTTCACACAATTGCTTTTTCAGTGAATCAGCCAGTGCGGTATAACCGGCGGCTTGCTCTAGTGGCGCAAATGGGTGGATAGAACCGAATTCCGGCCATGTGACTGGGATCATTTCAGCTGCGGCGTTTAATTTCATGGTGCAGCTACCCAGCGGGATCATGCCGTGCGTTAATGAGAAGTCTTTGTTTTCCAGTTTCTTCAAGTAGCGCATCATTTGAGTTTCGCTGCGATGCGTGTTGAATACTGGGTGAGTTAAGAACTGAGAAGTTCGTTGGCAATCGCTTGGAATGGCCGCAAATTCGTTGGCGGCAATATCGCTTGAGTATGTATCTACGTTGCCTTCTACCGAGAACACAGTAAACAGTGTTTCGATGTCTTCTGCTTTGGTGGTTTCATCTAGGCTGATACCAATTTGAGAAGGCAGTTTACGTAGGTTAATGCCCGCATGTTGCGCAGCTTGATATAAACGCTCGGTTTGTTCTTGGCTATCGACGGTGATGGTGTCGAAGAACGTATCGTGTACTAATTTATGACCGGCTGATCGTAATGCTGCCGCAAGAATCGCGGTAAAGTGGTGGGTACGACGAGCGATAGTGCGTAAGCCTTCTGCGCCGTGATACACAGCATAGAAAGAAGCCATGTTGGCTAATAGCGCTTGAGCGGTACAAATGTTCGACGTCGCTTTTTCGCGGCGGATGTGTTGCTCACGAGTTTGCATTGCCATGCGCAGCGCTTGTTTGCCTTTGCTATCAATCGACACACCAATCACGCGACCTGGCATAGTACGTTTGTGTTTTTCACGAGTCGCCATGAAGGCTGCGTGTGGGCCGCCGTATCCAACTGGTACGCCGAAACGTTGCGCGCTACCGATCACCACATCTGCACCCATTTCACCGGCAGGTTTTAATAGGGTAGAAGCCAGTAAATCCGTAGCAACCGTGACTAAGGTTTTGTTAGCTTGCGCCGCCGCGATGATGTCGGATAAATCACGCACTTCGCCAGTCGTGCTTGGGTATTGTAATAGAGCGCCAAACACGTCTTGTTGAGGTAGGCTATCGACATTGCCAATCATCACTTCAAAGCCAATAAATTCTGCGCGGGTTTTAACCACTTCGATCGTTTGTGGATGCACATCATCGGCGACAAAGAATACGTTGCTTTTGCTTTTTCCTGCACGCTTACATAGAGTCAGCGCTTCACCAGCGGCG
Source organism: Vibrio rumoiensis (assembly GCF_002218045.2). Lineage (NCBI taxonomy): Bacteria > Pseudomonadati > Pseudomonadota > Gammaproteobacteria > Vibrionales > Vibrionaceae > Vibrio > Vibrio rumoiensis. The sequence goes on along the minus strand of NZ_AP018686.1, from coordinate 1,096,379 downwards.
GTCGCTTCATCAAGTAAAGAGGCGTTGGCGATATCCATGCCCGTTAGGTCGATCACCATTTGTTGGTAGTTGAGTAGAGACTCCAAACGACCTTGAGAAATTTCTGGCTGATAAGGCGTATAAGCGGTGTACCAACCTGGGTTTTCTAATACGTTACGTAGGATGACGTTTGGCGTGAAGGTGTTGTAGTAGCCTTGGCCGATAAAAGTACGCTGCACTTTGTTCAGTTGTGCGATGCCTTTCATCTTCGTCAGCATATCGGCTTCGCTCATTGGCGCATCTAAGTTCATTGGCGCGGCTAAACGAATGTTAGCAGGAACGGTTTGCGCGATTAACTGATCCAATGATTCAGCTTGGCTATCACTTAATGAGTTAATGATGTCGAGCATCGCTTGTTGATCGTTGGCATTTGGCCCGTTGTGGCGGCCGATGAACTCTTGGCTGTTACATAAGTCATTGATTAGATTTGTCATGGTGCTACCTGAATTAAAGTAAAAGCCAGCGAATAAAAGCTGACTTTTGGAATGTAGATTCGATTTTCGGGCGCTGCGCTTCTCGTTACTCGTGTCTCGAAGCGTCCTAGTCACGAGACACGGACACCTCTTAAAGCGAGTGGAAACTCAATCGATTTGTCACTTGCTGTCGGAGATCCTGAACTGCGCTCCTACGTCGCTTTTCAGGATGACGTTTCTTTTGCTGTTTCTCGCAGCACGTCACACGCAACTCGAAACCATCTTTTTCTCGCAGCTCGAAGCGAAGCGCACTCGGCTCTCGCAACTATCTTTTAGTCTTCTTCAATACTCGCTAGGTAGTCTTCTGCATCTTGTAGGTTGTCTAATTCAGATGCGTCATCCAATTTCACTTTGACAATCCAACCGCCTTCATAAGACTCACTATTGATAAGTTCTGGGCTATCTTCTAGCTCTTCGTTAATTTCAACGATTTCGCCAGTGACAGGGGCATAAATGTCAGAGGCAGCCTTAACTGACTCCACTAAAGAAAAACTATCTCCGGCATCGATGGTGTCACCGACTTCTGGTAGATCAACAAACACCACATCACCTAGCATTTCTTGTGCGTGCTCAGAAATACCGATGGTTACCGTACCGTCACCATTATCACGAACCCATTCGTGGCTTTCGGTAAATTTTAGAGTCATGTCCATTTTATTTGCTCCTGAAAATAGAAAGTTTTTCTCATCAATAACTTATTGCGCAATCGTTTGCCTTTGGGCTGGGAAGTCAATTGCGTTTTTAGTGTAGTCACTGAATGTGTATTTAAAAAGAACGGCGACCCTTCGTACTTGACGCTTCACTGCAACGCCAATTACTTTGGGTATAAGCTAAGAGATAAATTTCTCTGCCGAGCCTTTACCATTCTTGTATGCGATTACCAATAACATACTTTTCGCCCGTAGATTATTCAACCAAAAGTTTCCTATAAGAAACAAGATTTCCATTTTTGTTACCTACCGCACCTTTTAGGAAATAGTTTCTCTTTTCTCTACGATTTTGAATCGGTAGACTGAATTGGCAATCGTTTGCTTCTCAGGCGAATTATCTTGATGTTAAAGCGACGAAAAATGGATAGCGTACGATAGGGGACATCGGTGAGTGTAAAAAGTGAATTAGTAAATAAGCAGATGACGTTTCAGTCAGACGATCCTGAACAAACACTCACGCCACTTAACCTTGGACAGCGGTTAAAAGATATTCGCTTGCAGATGGGGTTAACGTTAGAAGAAGCGAGTAAGCGAACAGGGTTGGCGCGTTCAACGTTATCTAAAATTGAAAACGAACAAATTTCCCCCACGTTTCAAGCATTACAAAAGCTCGCCACCGGGCTTGATATGCCCATTCCGCAAATTTTTGAACCGCCAAAACAAGCCAGTGCGGTCGGTCGACGTGATATTACGTTAGCCGGAGAAGGCAAGCCGCATCCTACCACCACTTATGAACATGAATTACTGGCAACCCAATTATCTAATAAGAAAATGGTGCCGTTTAAGAGCCGAATTCGTTCTCGCAGTTTTGATGATTACCAAGAATGGATTCGTCATGATGGGGAAGAGTTTTTATTAGTGCTAGAAGGCGAAGTGCGTTTTTATTGTGAATTTTATGAGCCGGTTGAATTAAAGCAAGGCGATAGCGTGTACTACGATGCCAGCATGGGACACACCTTGATTTCAGTCAGTGAGGACGATGCATTAATACTGTGGGTGACGTCTAAATAAGTACAATGTTGTTTATTTGTTACAAATGTGAGTGTTTTTTCACACTTTTATGATTCTTACTAGGTACGATCGTTTTTTCATGTTTATGATGAATTCGTTCAGGCCAATGCTTTATCTATGGAGTTGTTTTTGTAAGCGTGGTTGAATCCATCTGATACTCATTTTTTGAGTATAAAAATCAATAATTAAAGGATTTCACATGGAAGCGTTAACCAATTTTGTTTCTGCTATTAATGGGGTCGTCTGGGGTGTCCCTATGTTGGTGATGATTTTAGGGGTTGGGCTGTTTTTAATGCTCGGTCTAAGATTTATGCCAATTTTAAAACTGCCACAAGGCTTTAAATTGTTATGGAATGGGCGTACTAGTTCATCGGAAGGGGATATCACCCCTTTCAATGCGTTGATGACCTCACTCTCTGCCACCATTGGTACTGGTAATATTGCCGGTGTGGCGACGGCGATTGCACTTGGCGGCCCTGGCGCTTTATTTTGGATGTGGTGTACCGCGTTAGTTGGTATGGCAACCAAGTATTCAGAAGCCGTGTGTGCGGTGACTTATCGTGAAAAAGATGAACATGGTAACTATGTCGGCGGGCCGATGTATTACATCAAAAATGGTTTATCGAAAAAGTGGGCATGGCTAGGTACGCTATTCGCCATTTTTGGCGCGATTGCTGGTTTTGGTATTGGTAATGGCGTGCAAGCAAACTCGGTTGCCGATGCACTGGATAGTAACTTTGGTGTGTCACCTATGGTAACTGGCCTTGTGATGATGGTACTGGTTGGTCTGGTTCTTATTGGTGGTATCAAGCGTATTTCTGAAGTGGCAGGAAAATTGGTTCCTTTGATGGCGCTGTTTTATATCGTGGCTGGTTTAGGTGTCATGATTGCCCATATTTCCGATATTCCGGCGGCGTTTGCTTTGATCATCGAAAGTGCCTTTAGCCCAGTAGCGGCGCAAGGTGGTTTTGCAGGGGCAGCGGTTTGGGCCGCCATTCGTTTTGGTGTGGCACGTGGTGTTTTTTCCAATGAAGCCGGTTTAGGCTCGGCACCGATTGCTCACGCGGCGGCAAAAACTAAAAATCCGGTGAAGCAAGGTTTGGTTGCGATGTTGGGTACCTTCATTGATACCATCATTGTTTGTTCAATCACGGGCTTTGCGATCATTTTGTCTGGTGAGTGGATGTCGGGTGAAACCGGAGCATCATTAACCTCAAGTGCGTTTGCTAGCACATTCTCATTCGGCAATGTGATTGTGGCGATTGCTTTGGCTATTTTTGCCTTTACCACGATTTTAGGCTGGAGCTTTTACTGTGAGAAATGTGTCCAATTCCTATTTGGTACGAAGGCGATTAAACCATTTCGTATTGTCTGGGTTTTAGCGGTGCCAGTTGGGGCGATGAGCTCATTGAACTTTATTTGGCTATTGGCCGACACCATGAATGCCATGATGGCGATTCCAAACTTGATTGCACTGATATTACTGAGCCCAGTGGTATTTAAATTAACGCGTGACTATTTCGCAGGGAAAGATGTCACTATCAAAGAAACCACAGATTAACTCATAAGCGAATCCGTTCGTTTTTGTGATTGGTATTAATGTAGGCGAAAGCCCGATGGAGGATAAATGACCGATCAAGACACATGTTTGAAAACACCGTTACATGCGGTTCATCTAGAAGCTGGTGCGAAAATGGTGCCATTTGCAGGCTATGATATGCCTGTTCAATATCCACTTGGGGTGAAAAAAGAACACTTGCATACTCGTGATGCGGCTGGGCTTTTTGATGTATCTCACATGGGGCAATTGCGCTTAAAAGGTGAAGGAGCCGCGGCGGCGTTAGAAGCATTAGTGCCGGTTGATATTATTGATCTGCCATCGGGTAAACAGCGTTATGCGTTTTTTACCAATGAGCAAGGCGGCATCATGGATGATCTTATGGTGGCCAACCTTGGTGATCATTTATTTGTCGTGGTGAACGCGGCATGTAAAGCGCAAGATATTGCTCATCTGCAAGCAAACCTACCGCAAGGTGTTGAGCTTGAAGTGATTGAAGACCGTGCTTTATTGGCGCTGCAAGGCCCAAAAGCGGCAGAAGTGCTGGCACGTTTTCAGCCACAAGTTGCCGACATGCTGTTTATGGATGTCAAAGTGCTTGAGATTGATGGTGTTGAGTGCATCGTTAGCCGCTCAGGTTATACCGGTGAAGATGGTTATGAAATCTCAGTTCCAAGTGTTCAAGCAGTCGAATTGGCCAATAAACTGACGGCGTGCGAAGAAGTAGAATGGATTGGTTTAGGCGCGCGTGATTCATTGCGTTTAGAGTGTGGTTTATGTCTTTATGGCCATGATCTGGATACCACCACCACGCCGGTTGAAGCGAGCTTGTTGTGGGGCATTAGCAAACCACGCCGCGCAGATGGTGAGCGTGCTGGTGGCTTCCCTGGTGCGGATATCATCTTAAAACAAATCGAAACCAAAGATGTGGCTCGTAAGCGTGTTGGCTTAGTGGGTCAAACCAAAGCGCCGGTTCGTGAAGGCTGCAAGTTGTTTGATGCGCAAGATAATGAGATTGGCATAGTGACAAGTGGTACTGCGGGGCCTACTGCCGGTAAACCAGTATCAATGGCGTATGTGGCGACCGAATTTGCGGCAATTGGCACGGAGATTTTTGCTGATGTACGTGGTAAGAAATTGCCAATGACCGTAGAAAAAATGCCGTTTGTGCCACAGCGTTATTACCGAGGCTAGTGTTAAAGACTCACGCTAAGATCGCCAATCTTTAAGCGAGTACAGCACTAAAAAACATAACCAGTAGCCATAAAGGTTGCTGGTTTTTTTTGTGATGTCTGGGCTGTCTTTTATGGTGAATTTCGTTACTCTAAATGTCATTTCATCCACTCTGCAAAATGAGAATCATCATGACTGAATTTGAAAAAATGCTGCAAGGAGAGGATTTCGATGGCATGGATGCCAGTATTTCAGAAGTACGCACAAAAACAGCTCAATTGAAGCTGCAACTAAATCAATCGATTACCATTCCAGAACAACAAGCCATTGTGAGTGAAATGCTTGGTCAGTTTGGTGAAGAGAGTATTATTACTCCGCCATTTCAATGTGAATTCGGCAAACCGATTTCGATAGGTAAGCAGACGTTTTTGAACATGAATGTGGTCATGTTAGATAACGCTCCGATCATCATTGGTGACCATGTATTAATTGGGCCTAATGTTCAGTTTTATACTGCCAGTCATTCCCTTGATTTTGAAAGCCGCCGTCGTTGGGAAACTTTTAGTAAACCGATTGTGGTGGAAGATGATGTTTGGATTGGCGGTAATAGCGTTATTTTACAAGGTGTCACCATTGGGGCACGTTCTGTGATTGCTGCTAATTCTGTGGTAACGAAAGATGTGCCACCGGATTGTCTTTATGGTGGTACACCAGCGAAGTTGATTCGCCAAATAACCATCGATGATTAATCGTAACGTTGGATAAATAATAAAGCCCCATGATGTATTGTTATTATCATGGGGCTTAATGTTTCTAATTTAATTTTGTCTGGTTTACTTAAATAATGAAGCAAGGTTTTTATTCATGTTGCTTAAAACTCAGCCTCAACTTCAAATACCATTCTTTGTTTCGTATAAGGATGATCAAATGCCAATTGTTGTGCATGTAAATGCAGGCGATTGGCTTTTTCACCATAGAGATCATCACCAGTAATCGGCATATTTAAGCCATCTTGATGAGCACAATGGACTCGTAGTTGATGGGTGCGGCCTGTTTTCGGATACAGGTAGACTTTGCTTTTAGGCTGGCCATTGTGATCTGTTGTTTCGATCAGTTGCCAATGGGTTTGCGCTGGTTTGCCATGCTCAAAACACACCATTTGTCTTGGACGGTCTTCTAAGTCTCCACGCAGCGGTAGATTAATCTCACCTTGTTGATCAGCTAACTCACCATCTAATAACGCCACATATCTCTTTTCGACACCGCGTGTGATGAACTGCTTTTGCAAGCTTTTATTGGCACGTTTGGTAAGCGCAAAAACCAGCAGGCCGGAAGTCGACATATCTAATCGATGCAACACAAAAGGGCCTTCAACATCGGGAAATAAGGTTTGCAAGCGGGTGTAGGCGGAGTCGCTGACATTGACGCCGGGAACCGATAAAAATTCCGCCGGTTTGTTGACGACCACGATCGCTTCATCTTGGTAAATGATGTCGAGTTCTTTACCTTGCGCGTGATTTTTAAGTAGTGGGTTTTCGTCCAGAGTGATGCCTTCTAACATGTGAGAAAGAATAGGCTGACACTTACTTTGGCAAGCTGGGTAGTATTTTTTGTGCTGACGAATTTCGGATTTCGGTGAGGCGCCCCACCAAAATTCAGCTAAACAAACGGGCGTTAAGCCGTGCGCGAAAGCATATTGCAGCAGTTTAGGCGCGGCGCATTCACCTGAGCCAGCTGGTGGCGTAGGATTAGCAGTGGTATTGAAAATATCGAGCAGTGATTTTGACTGCTGAGCTTGATTGAGAAATTGGTACTGAGCAAACAGCTTTTGTTGTAACTTGGCAGATTGTTGTTTGCGGTCTTGCTTTAATTGCTCGATCACATCGATTTTTTTCTGCCATTGTTGTTCTGCTTGTTCTATTTGATCTAACCAATGCGCTTTGAGATGTCTTTGCTGTGCTTTTTCGGCCACGCTTTGTTTGCCTAGCTCGTCAAAGATGGTTTGTAATGCTTCGCCTTGCAAGTTCGCTTCAGCTTGTTTTCTTAATGCTTTTCTTTGTTTGCGACTGTCGACAATAGACAGACGTAACGCTTCCATCTCTTGCTGGGCTTGCTGTTTAAAATCACGAATGGTTTGCTGTAACAAGGCAAGTTCGGGATCTTCTTCAAGCTGTTTGATTTGATGGTTGATGGCATTGATGGGGGCGGTACCCTCAAGAAAAAAACTGCCTTCAGTGAGCATATCAAACACAGGGGGCACGAAATATGGCAGATGGTTTTGGTCTGCCAGTTTGCCTGAAAAGGCTGATAAAAAACCGAGTTGTCCTTGAGCGTTTTTCACAACCAGCACACCAAACATTTTTCCGGCGGCTTTACTGTTATCACTAAACCCAAAATCATGTTGCCAATCGGTTTGTGACTGTAGATGCTGTTGTAATTGCTTGGCGGCAATTTGGCTTAGTGGATGAGGCTCATAGCAAAATGGAAAGGTGAATTTTGCTGGTAAGTCGATATCAGAAACATCAGCAGTAAAAGGGGTGAAACAAGGCATGGCAGAAGCTCGAATTAAGTAAACGGGGCAATTGTACTTGTTTCATATTGGAATACCAATTTATCCCCCTTTATGTCGGAGGATATTAAAGCTTAAAACGTTTTGATGCTTTTATCGCAGCGTATCTTTTGTTCTAGCAAGCTTTTGCCCCAAAATAAGTTAGTGAACGGATTTTTAGGGTTCAAGCGTGTAATATTTTTCCTACTGTTTATTATGTGTGTAAACAGTAGGTTTAACACAGTACAAGCGAGCGCATAATGCTATTAAATAGCTACCGAAAGTAGCTATTTAATATGATTCCAATTTTACGCTTTTATGGCTAACAAGGCACCAAAAGTAAGTAAGCCCAGTCCGCATGCTTGATTCAATCTTTTTTTCATTTTCTGGAAGTGTGTTTGAAGTGCATTTGACGTAAAAAGCATTGCCACAAGACTGAACCAAAATCCGTGCAGTGTCACCATATATAAGCCATATATTATAGCTTTATGATGATCACTAGAATCAGGTGAAATAACTTGGCTGAATATACTCAGGAAGAAAAGCATTGTTTTAGGATTTAATACATTACACAAAAAACCTTGTGCTAAGTATTGAGAGGCTTTGAAATCTTTTTGTCTGCCTTCTATTGTTTCGAAACTAGCTTTAGCTGAGAAAATGCTTTTTAATCCTAAGTAGATTAAATAGGCAGATCCTGAATACCTTACTACACTAAATAGCAATTCATTTTGTGAGATTAAGTAACTTATCCCTAACATTGAATAGCCGATATGGACACAGATAGCGAGACTAATCCCAATCGCGGTCCAGACTCCTGATTTTCTTCCCTGATTAATACTATTTTTTAAGACTAAAACAAAATCAGCTCCCGGACTTATTACGATTAATATGCCTAGAATGGCAAGACTTATGATTTCCATTTATGCTCCAAATTTGATCCATGATGAGTATTGAGCACTTATTGTATGTGTATTTTATAGTGGTTATAATCGAATAAATTTCAATTATTATGTGAGCAAAATTCACAAATGAGACACTTGAAAGCATTTCATGTCTTCCATGTTGCGGCCACTTCATCAAGTTATAGTGAAGCGGCAACTAAGTTGCACATTACTCATGGGGCAGTAAGTAAACAGGTCAAAGTATTGGAAAATTATCTTTCCTTGCCTTTGTTCTATAAACAAGGACGAAATGTCTATTTAACTCAGGAAGGAGAGTTACTAAAAAACTATACGAAGCAGGCATTTGAAGCACTTGAGAGTGGTGTAAATAAGCTTATTCAAGTTAATAGTCCTTGCATAGACGTTTCTTGTGAACCAACACTAGCAATGCGTTGGCTGATGCCGCGATTATCAGACTTTCATATGGCTTCAGGGGAAGATGTAAGGTTATCGACAGCTGGAGGGCCTGTAAAATTAGGCGTCACAGGACTTTCGTTAGCAATACGTCGCGATGATTTTGAGTTACCTCATGATTACAAACAAGTGAAATTAGTCGATGAATGGGTAGGGCCTGTATTTTCACCTGAATATTGGGATCAAGTGAAAAATGATTTAAGTAAAGTTAAACTGTTGCATAGCCAGACAAGGCCACAAGCGTGGGAATGTTGGTATTCTCACCATGTGGGTTCGTCGCTTTCTAGTAATACTCATCATACTTTTGCTCATTTTTATTTTTGTTTTCAAGCTGTCGTCGATGGGTTAGGGACTGCAATAGGATCGTATCCACTTGTGGTGGATGATTTGAAAAGAGGCAACTTAATTGCACCATTCGGGTTTGATTTATCTGGGCATAGTTATATCTTGCTTAGCCAAGAAAGAACTCCTGATGCTCTGGGGAAAAAATTTACAGATTGGCTACAGAACAGTTTGAGGCAATGTGTGCCTACTAAAGATGAAAGAGACGGCTTTTCAGATTGAATCAAGGTGATAGCACGCATATTGTAGTGGCTGAGTAAATTTGGCCAATTTCCCTTATATTGTATTATTTGAAATCAGCAGACGCTGGTTTCATTTCTAAATGATTTCTGTCCAAAAACGAGCTTCAAACTTTAATGTCTTTTTATCCTTAGTACTTGAAGTTACAGCTTTGTTGACGGAGCCTATTCACTCGTTGCCTCAGTGCAACCTCTATTACTTTACATATAGCTTTATTTGAAAACGAAAAAACCGCGAGCCAAGCAATATGACTCGCGGTTTACACTGTAAAGCAATGTTGAGAAATTAAGCGGTAACGGCTTTTTCTTGTGCTTTATTTTTCAAGAAGGCGTAAGTCACACCGGTTACTACCGTACCCGCTACAATCGCCACTAGGTATAAAAATACGGGCGTAATTGCATTTGGAATAAGCAGTACAAATAGACCGCCGTGTGGTGCCATCAGTTTTGCACCAAATAGCATGGAAAGCGCACCGGTTAATGCACCGCCAGCCATACAGCTTGGGATTACGCGCATTGGATCTTTTGCCGCAAATGGAATCGCACCTTCTGAGATAAAGCACAGACCAAGAACAAATGACGCTTTACCTGCTTCACGTTCTGTTTGAGCGAACTTATCTTTGGCTAAGAACGTTGCTAATCCCATACCGAGTGCTGGCACCATACCTGCCGCCATGACCGCTGCCATTGGCGCGTAAGTTTGAGAGGCCAATAGACCTACGCCAAACGTGTAAGCGGCTTTGTTGATTGGGCCACCAAGGTCGAAACACATCATGCAGCCTAGGATAATACCCAATAATACGGCGTTTGCTGAGCCCATGTTGTTTAGGAACTCGGTCATGGCGGTCATGATGCCTGACACTGGGCCACCGACCACATAAATCATCACAAGACCAGTAAACAAGCTCGCTAATAATGGAATGATAAGGATTGGTTTTAACGCTTCCATTGATTGTGGCAGTTTGACTTTATCGGCGATAAATTTAGCCGTGTAACCTGCTAGGAAACCAGCAATGATACCGCCGATGAAGCCTGCGCCTGTTGAGCTTGCTAGCATGCCGCCAATTAAACCAGGTGCTAGACCCGGGCGATCGGCAATAGAGAAAGCAATGAAGCCAGCAAGAACTGGGATCATTAAGGCAAAGGCAGAACCTCCACCAATGGTCATTAATGCGGCAGCTAGCGTGCCTTCTTCTTTAAAGGCTTCGATACCGAACACAAATGAAAGGGCAATCGCCAAACCACCGGCAACCACAAGTGGCAACATGTGAGAGACGCCGGTCATTAAGTGCTTATACACTCCAGCTTTTTCTTCAGAAGACGATGAAGCGCTAGATTGCTGACCTGCTTGATGAGGGGTTGCTTGTTCAAACGCTTTAGCAAATTCTTGCTCAGTTTTTTTCAACGCTAAGCCAGTGCTGGTTTTATATAGAGGCTTGCCAGCAAACCGGTCTAGCGGAACTTCGATATCCGCCGCAATGATCACGAGATCGGCTTCGGCGATATCTTGTTCGGTGAGTTGGTTTTTGGCGCCTACTGAACCACGAGTTTCCACTTTAATTTGGTGGCCAAGTTTTGCGCCCGTTTCTTCTAGTGCTTCGGCGGCCATGAAGGTGTGGGCAACGCCGGTTGGACAAGCGGTAATCGCGACAATCTTAGCGGTTTTTGTGCTTGATGCTGCTTCGGCAATAGGTGCAGAACCTTGTTCCAAAATGGTGGCTTGCTTGACGGCATTTTCTAACCAAGTTTGTGCATCATTGATACTTGAGTTGATGTCACCTTGATAGACTTTCTTGCCGCTAAAGCGAGTGGTGTCGACAGGCGTATTCGCTGCGATCACAATCACGTCGGCATCATCAATCTGTTGTTGGCTCAGAGGTTGTTGTGGAATGACACTTGATTGGCATTCTACATTGGCATTCCAATTTAATGCTTTGGCTGCCTGCTCTAATACACCGGCGGCAATAACGCTGTTGGCAACGCCACTTGGGCATGCGGTAATAATGGCAATATTCATAGGATGTCCTTAGCTCTTCTAGATATGAGAGATCGCTTCAATGCGAATCTTTTGTTGTAGGTTGTTCACGGGAGTAAGATCCGTTACTCCAACGCCGATTTGCGTGACGGCTAATGCGGACAATGCCGTTGCAAAACTTAGCACTTTTTCTTTTGGCCAATTTTCTGAATCGAAATCTTGGTTGAGGTGGCCCCATGTTAGTCCCGCGACTAAGGTATCACCGGCACCCACGGTACTTACTACGTCCATTCGAGGCGGCTGGGCTTGTAGCCATTGACCTTGGTTTAACCACATCACACCTTTCGCGCCCATCGATACCACAATATTGTCGATGCCTTTTGATTCCAAAGTGTGTGCGGCTTGCTGACAATCTTCGATGCTGCTGAGCTCTTTACCAACAAGCTCTGATAGCTCTTCATCATTGGGCTTAATCAACCATGGGTGAGCATTTAATCCTGCGGCGAGCGCTTGACGGCTGCTATCAAAAATCACTTTTTTGCCTTTTTGATGCAGTGATTCAATCCACTTCGCGCAAAGCTCAGGGCTGATCCCGCGAGGTAGGCTGCCAGCCATGACAAAGTAATCATGCTCAGCGGCTAATTCATCAAGCGTGGCTTCAAATGCTTCAATCGCCGCTTGGTCGACTTCAACACCCGGGAAGTTAATGTCGCTTACCTCACTGGCTTTATCGACCAATTTGACATTGATACGGGTTGCCCCCGCGACTCGAATAAAGCGGTCGGTCGCACGGATTTGTTCAAATAACTGACAGAAGGGTTCTTGGTTATCAGCCCCTAAAAAACCAGTGACAGTCACGTCTGCGCCTAAATCCGATAACACCTTCGCGACATTCACGCCTTTACCTGCTGGGTGTAACGTGCTGCTCGACACGAGGCTAACACTGCCTACGTTGAGGCTATCTGTTAAGTGCCCCGTCAAATCAAGCGCGGGGTTGAGCGTGATAGTGACGACTTTTTTGGATGACGTTTTTTTAATAGACATAGTCAATTCCTTAACCTTCACCAAGGCCTGATTCAATAGCCTTACCAATCGAAGTAAGCGCTAACTCAGCGTCAGCACCATCGGCGCTAAATTGCAGGCGATGGCCGTGTTTCACACCGAGAGCGATCACTTTCATTAAGCTTTTCGCATTAACGCTACCGCCTTCACCATCTAAGTTTTCAACTCGAATGGTGGCTTCAAATTTTTTCGCTTCGGCTACTAACATGGCGCCAGGGCGAGCATGTAAGCCGTGGGTGTTTTTGATCTTGAATGTCGCCACGTTAGCGGCGTCTTCACTGATTTCCGGTGTTTTTTCTGAAAGGTCGAATAAGTTCAGAAGCTGATCCATATCGCCATCTAAAACCTCATGTTGGCGTTTTGATAAAATCAATTGAGTCAGTTTATAAAGCAGAGGTTTATGGCTGGCATTACAAGCAGCAAACGCGATTAAACCTTTGACTTGTTTGCCTTCAAATTCGCAATCATTGGCAGTGGAAACAAAGGACATCGCAGAACGATTCACCCCAGCGCCCCCGCTGATTAACCATAGACCGTTACCTAAGTCGGTTGGCGTTTTGGTGATGATCTCTGAAATATATTCATCAGTGGTACAACCGGTATTGCGAAGTAGGCCACCGGCAACTGCCGTCATTTGCAGCATGTCGCTCGCAGGAAATTTCAGTTGAATTAATGAAGCATCAAAATCGGCCATCAACTGGGTTTGGCCATTTAATACATTAATAATGTCTTGGGCGGTTTTGGCCTCTTTCAGTGCAGTTTCAACGCCATCGGCAGAAAGCACTTTGGTGAGTTGTTTTAAGATGCCTAAATGCTCATCCGATTTTGCTGCAATACCGATCGCGACATAAACCGTACCATTTCCCCAATCCACCCCTTCAGGAAAATGATGGACGCTCACGCCTGTTTTTTGTACTAGGCCACGTGTCTCTGTTGTGCCGTGTGGAATGGCGATACCGTTACCTAAAAAGGTTGAGGATTGGCTTTCACGAGTCAGCATGCCTTCGACATAGCCAGCTTCCACGTAACCTTGTTGAGTTAATGTGGCTGCAATATTTTTAATTGCAGTTGTCTTGTCTGATGCAGATTGAGCAAGCGTCACTTCTTGAGGTGTTAAAATAAGCATTGTCGTGCCTCTATTGAGTTGGGAACCGGTACTTATCATCAAAAACATTGATTTCCAGTTCTCTAATTTTATGTTGCTGAATCGGTTCAGCAGTTTGGTAAAAAAATTCAGCGAATCATGTCTTGTCTTCAATTAGGGGTAAAAAATCCTATTTATTTATCTTAGTAGATAAGAGATTTTTTAGTTAATGTGACCAGACTTCAAATTTGCTGAATCCTTTCAGCTTTTATACTGAATCGATTCAGCTTATAATTCAAATAAGACAGCAAAATGAACGATAGATTTTTGATCCAGTGCACATAACCGTGAGTGAATAGGGACGAACTTGATGACTCTAGATGAAATAGCAAAGCTGGCTGGGGTATCTAAAACCACCGCCAGTTATGTGATTAACGGTAAAGCCAGTAAATATAGAATTAGCCAAAAAACGCAGCAAAAAGTGATGGCGGTTGTTGAAGAGCACCAGTATCAACCTGATCATGCAGCGTCTTCATTACGCGCCGGGCAAAGTCGCTCATTTGGGTTGATTATTCCGGATTTAGAAAACAGCAGTTATGCGCGCTTGGCGAAGTTGTTGGAGTTTAATTCTCGTCAAGCTGGCTATCAGATTTTAATTGGCAGTTCGGATGATGATCCTGAAACTGAAATGTCGGTGGCGAATGCGTTAGTGAGTCGACGGATTGATGCCTTGTTTGTTGCCAGCGCCATTCCGCATGCAAATGAGTTTTATCTTGGCATCCAAAAGCGCGGTATTCCGGTCATTGCTCTCGACCGACCATTAGATGATGAATATTTTAGTTGTGTGATCAGTGAAGATTTTGAAGGAGCGTTAAGGTTAACGTCGTCGATTTTATCCGATAGCGTTGCATCAGTGGGCTTGATTGGAGCTTTACCTGAGCTGAACATTTCAAAAGAACGTCAGTTGGGTTTTGAAGCGGCAATTCGTCAACATGATAAGCCGCTGACGACTTATATTGAGTATGGCGCTCAGTTTAATTCTCAAGCTGGCCGCGAGGCGATACAGCATTGGTTGAGTGAACAAACCCTACCGGATGCGATTATTACGACTTCATACACCTTGCTCGAAGGGGTGTTGGATGTGTTATTTGAACACCCAGAATTGATGAGTAAAATACGCGTAGCAACTTATGGTGATAATCGTTTATTGGACTTCTTACCGATTAAGATTAACTCGTTATCTCAACGCTTTGAAATCATTGCTGATAGCGCACTAGAGTTGGCATTAAATGCTTCGGCTAAACGCTATAAGCCCGGAGTAGAATTAGTCGCGAGACAATTAAAAGTAAGAAATAACGGGTCTAACCGATGAGCAACCATCATGTATTGGGGGAAGTGGCATTTAGTGATATTACATTGTTCTTTTTATAAAGTATGAGGGAGCGACGGAACCCTTATGCTATTATGCACATGAGTTTATTTTTATTTCTTTTGGAGCACCCCTTTGCAGTTTAAAGATCTTGGTTTAGATAATCGTCTACTGAAAAACCTACAACATTACAATTTTGCACAAGCAACGGATATTCAGCGTCAAGCGATCCCGGTTGCGATTGCAGGTAAAGACTTATTGGCTTCATCCAAGACGGGTTCTGGAAAAACATTAGCGTTTGTTTTACCTATGCTTCATAAAGCTTTAAAAACTAAAGCACTTTCAGCGAAAGATCCACGAGGTGTGATCTTAGCGCCAACGCGTGAACTGGCTAAACAGGTTTTTGGTGAGCTTAAAGCTATGCTAGGTGGGCTTTCTTACACTGGCACTTTGATTGTTGGTGGCGAAAACTTTAACGACCAAGTTAAAGCATTAAGAAAATACCCTAAGTTTATTGTGGCAACACCTGGACGCTTAGCGGATCACCTTGAGCACCGTTCTCTTTATTTAGAAGGTGTCGAGACGCTGATTTTAGATGAAGCCGACCGCATGCTCGATCTCGGCTTTGCGCCAGAATTACGCCGCATTCATAATGCGGCTAAACACCGTCGTCGTCAGACTTTAATGTTCTCAGCAACGCTTGATCACGCAGAAGTGAGTGGTTTATCCAATGAAATGCTGAGTGATCCTAAGCGCATTTCAATTGGCTTATCTGCCGAAGAGCATAAAGATATCGACCAATCATTTTATCTTTGTGATCATCTCGATCATAAAGAAGCGATCCTTGACCGCATTCTTGAAGAAGCTGAATATAAACAAGTTATTATATTCACCGCAACTCGTAGTGATACGGAACGTTTAACCATTAAACTGAATGAGAAAAAGCTAAAAGCTGTCGCATTAAGTGGTGGGTTAAATCAAACTCAACGTAATAGCATTATGAGCCAGTTTGAACGCTCAGTGCATAAAATTTTGGTGACAACGGATATTGCTTCCCGTGGTTTAGATATTGCTAATGTGACCCACGTGATTAACTTTGATATGCCAAAGCATACTGAAGAATATGTGCACCGTGTTGGTCGTACAGGTCGTGCGGGTAATAAAGGTACTGCCATTTCATTGGTTGGCCCGAAAGATTGGGTAAGCTTTAAGAATGTTGAAACCTACTTACAACAAGATTTAACTTTCTCGGTTTTTGAAGGCTTGAAAGGCAAATTTACGGGCATTAAGCCACGCAAACCTGTCGTTAAGAAAGGCGCGGCGAATGCGAAGAAAGTCACTAAAAAATCGACGACAGCCAAGAAGCCAGCTAAACGCGATAAGAGCTTCTACAAAAATGTCGATGTTGGTGAGCAAGTCTTTATGATCAAGAAGAAAAAGAAACCGATTTTGGATGATGAATAATCCGAACTATCAATTCTAGGTTATCAAAATAAAAGAAGGGCTTATCTGTAATGGATAAGCCCTTCTTTATACCCTTAGTACTTGAAGCCGCAGCTTGATTGATGGCGTTCATTTGCCTCACTGCAACTCCAATTTCTTTGGGTATAGTGGCGCTAGATGTTTTTAGTTAACAACTACGTGATATCGAGATTACTTCGCTTGAATAATCGATTGTAGGAAGCGTTGCTTCGTTTCCTTATCGGCTTTTTCATACCAGTAATGAAGCATTTGTTCTTCAGTGGTTTTGTACTGGCTATTGGCAGCAGGCGATTGAATGGCGGCTTCGGTTACCGCAAGTGCGCCCGTTGCGGTGATTGCGGCTATCCCGCCTTTTTTGTTGTATGCAACAGACTCTTGGTCATAGTTACGGCCAATTTGAAAGCCAGGATTAGTTAATTTATCTTGTTTAACATCAACGGCGTTGCCATCTTTATCAACTAATTTCCACGTTGGATTCTTATCAAAATCACGTGCAAGTTCTGCGCTACGATATTCTGGAATATCAAAAGTCAGTTCTACATCTGATGCGGTGAATTTAGTGATGATGGCTTCAGTTGTGACGATTTCGGTATCGCCGCCTTGTCTAAATACAGGCTTGTAACGGAAAACAATTTGGTTTTCGCCATCAGGTAAAGTGATGGATTTAGTGTTAGAGAATACGTTGCCATTGATTTTTGGGGTTTCACTATTAGCCGCAAGAAGATCAACATTTGAAGGGAGAGTGATCGTGACGTCCGCGAATACAGAAGTACTTAACCCAAGTAATGCGCAAAGTGCGACAGGTTTCAAAATTACATTTTTCAATGACATTCTCATTTCCTTGTTATCAGAAAGCTTCTATCCACAGACAGATATTGAATAGATAAACAGCGAAAGAAAAGGGCCGGATGGCCCCTAAAATACATGAAGTCTTATTTTTTTACGTTCGTATGCTGTAGCTTATCAGCTTCAGTCAGTTCACGGATTTTACGGCTGATTTCACGACGTTGCTTCGAAATTTCAGCACCTTTGATGATGTGATCATCAACACGGTCTTCATAATCCGCTTTCATGTTTTTGATGATTTCAACGATTTCTTCGTGAGTCATGCCTGCATGGATGTAATCAAGTAGGTTATCTAGTAAATCAACACGCTTACGGTTATCACGGATTTTCTTTTCATTATCAAGAATTTCACGTTTTAGTTTATTCTTGCGACGAGCTTGGTTTACGATTTCAAATACGTTAGCCATAGTTTCTTCCTAATTCAGAGTTATTAACTAAAATCCCATTTCATCAAATTAAACCATATACCCAACAGACAAAACAGAGCTAAGATCAAAATAAATAGGGATAAGTTTAAAAGCTTAGTTTTACATTACGATGAATTGAATTTAAGAGTGGTGGTTTGCTTAAAAATACATCATTTCTGATGAACTTTGGTGTTTTCTCTTTTAGAAGCCAGAGTTTGTCGAATTGTGCCCTTGATTTATTTACATAGAAAACCAATATCTTAATTAGAGTTTTTTAAGTGAAAACATCAAGAAAGGCCAACATCCCCAAAAAAGTTGATCTAAATATAGATAATCTGATTAAGAATGACAGAGAATAATTCAACAATATTGAATCAAGCAACAACAGATATTGAAGCGGTTGAACAAACCACGCCTCAACAACGCTTTCAACAGGCTTATCTTAAGTCACGTAAAGCGATGCAACGGATTGATTTAGATTTAAACCGCAGTCAAATTATTGTGGTGGCAGAAGGTGGCCGTCAAATTTATCGCCCGTATCGCTGGGATCACTAAGCTATGCTGCAATAGTATTCAACTAGGAAGAACGCAATGAATATAGAATTAACCCCAATTGAAGCTCGAATCATTGGCTGTTTGATTGAAAAAGAAGTCACTACCCCAGATTACTACCCACTCACCTTAAATAGTTTAACCACTGCCTGTAACCAAAAGAGCAATCGTGAACCTGTGATGGCTTTGAGTGAAGCAGAAGTGATGGACGCTGCTCAAGCTTTGATTGACCGACGTTTAATGACCGATGAAAGTGGCTTCAATAGCCGTGTTTCTAAATTTCGTCATCGTTTTTGTAATACCGAGTTTGGCTCGTTGCAATTAACAGACCAAGAACGAGGCATTATTTGCTGCATGCTATTACGTGGCGCGCAAACGCCTGGTGAAATTCGTACTCGCACTAATCGTTTATGTGATTTCAGTGATGTGAAGCAGGTGGAATCCTTACTTGAAAAAATGGCGTCTCGTGAAGAGGGCGGTTTAGTGGTTAAACTGCCGCGTGAGCCGGGCAAACGAGAGTCTCGTTATCAGCATCTTTTTTGTGGTGAAGTGGACGTAGAATCTTATGCGACGGCTATGCCATCCGTTGCGTTATCGGCTAATAGTCAACATGAAGAACGCATTGCTACGTTAGAGCAACAAGTATCGGAATTAAAAGCACAAGTTGAAGAGCTTAAAGCTTTAATTTCTGACTAAGACCATGACAGAGCCTGCTATTCAGAAGCGTGAACAACTCGATAAAGATTGGCATGTGTACCTCATCCGTACGCGTGCCAATACGCTTTATTGTGGTATCACCAATGATCTTCAACGTCGGTTTGAGCAGCATCAATCGGGTAAGGGAGCCAAATATTTAAGGGGAAAAGGGCCGTTATTATTAGTGTGGTCACAGCAAGTTGCGGATAAGAGTTCAGCGTTAAAAGAAGAAATTCGGATTAAAAAGCTAAGCAAATCAAGCAAAGAAAAATTAGTGATTGGGCCATAAGTTCATGAAAGATAAGGACTAAGCTGCACACCTCGGACATTGTTTATTATTTAATAAATTAAACCTTTATTTGAACTGATTTTGGTCAATAAAGAAACGATCGACATGGCGTAAGCTCATCAATTCTATCTGCTTAGGAAAGCAAGATTGATGTCGATATAGGGAGGTAAAGTATTTTATTGAGTAATTTGTGGTTTATTTATCCCCTAAGCATGTCATCTTTGGAGGCATGCTCTTAAGTGTTTGTCTGCTAAACTCTTCCCCAGCAGCAAGTTATAAAGCTTTTCAGTCGCGTGATCGTCATATTGTGACGTTGAGCGGTCGATTTGAGTCTGGAGAATCCTACCGTTTTCAGCAATTTCTCGCTAACCATAAAAATACGCAATTCATTCTACTTCAATCTAATGGTGGCTCAATCAATGAAGCCATGAAAGTAGGGAGGATTATTCATCAAAATAGCCTCAATACATTAGTAGAAACCTATTGTTATTCATCATGTTTTGTTGTGTTGATGTCGGGACAAATACGCTATGTCTATGAGAATGCCTACCTAGGGGTGCATCAACCTTATTTTGTAAGAAAAAATGAGTGGGTGGGGGATAAAAAACACAGTTCGACTTATGATCATCTCACACTGTACTTTCAATTCATGTTGGGAAATCGTCAGCAATCGCAAGAAGTTGTGAACCTTATATATAAAACCCCACCCAATTCTATGCATCAGATAAATCATGCTGAACACTATTTAAAGTTGCATTATTATTCTCATCCAACTTTATAACCGATATTTTCGCTTTCTAGATTTTAGGATTGTTTAAACCAATGTAATGGCTCATGTAAGCTGGCTACACTCCCCACAATAATCAGAGAAGGACTAATGGCTTGCGTAGCCAATGAATCTAATTCTTTCAGTGTGCCTGTTAATACGCGCTGTTGAGGGGTTGTACCTCGTTCTACAATCGCACAAGGCGTATTCACTGATAAGCCATTGTCGGCCAGATTTTGACGAATCACCGGTGCTTGTTTCAATCCCATATAAAAGACTAGTGTGTGATTTGCTTGAGCGAGACTTGGCCAATTAATATCTTGCCCTTCTTTCTTTAAATGCCCCGTGATGAACTGTACGCTTTGCGCATGATCGCGATGCGTGAGTGGAATTCCCGCATAAGCACTACAGCCTGACGCCGCCGTAATGCCGGGCACTACCTCAAAACCGATGTTGTTTTCGACTAAGGTTTCAAGTTCTTCACCGCCACGACCAAAGATAAATGGGTCGCCCCCCTTCAAACGGACCACATGTTTATTTTCCAGCGCTTTATTGACCAATATTTGATTGATTTGATCTTGTGGAACGCAGTGGTGATTGAGCTTTTTACCCACAAACAACAGTTCTGCATTTGGATTCACCAACGCCATGATTTCATCAGAGACCAAACGATCATAAACCACGACATCCGCCGATTGAATCAAGCGGTAGGCTTTTATCGTCAGTAAATCAGGATCGCCTGGGCCCGCGCCAACAAGGGAAACGAATGGACGAGCGTTAGAGTAGGTGGCCTGCATAGCGAACTCCGAAAACCGAATAAAGTAGGAGACAATGATTGAGTTTAGTGTAGCGATTCTCGTGACTCGTTGCTCGAACAAGATTTCATCAAAACCAGTGCCGAGTAACGAGCCACGAGTAGCCGAGGAACGTTTACGCTTTTACTTCCTGTACGTTTTCGATTTCTTGTTGGTCAAAAATCGGACGCTCTGCTTTTGGGGTTGCAAACCAGTAACCGACTGCCATAAAGATAGCACCAGAAACGATATTACCTAACGATACCCATAATAGGTTGTGGCCAATACCGGCAAGCGTGAAGGCATCGGAATGGTGACCAAAGTAAGACAGTGCGAAGATAGTCATGTTGGCAATTGAGTGCTCAAAACCGGCGCCGATGAACGCAAGTAAACACCACCAGATAGCGATAAATTTACCGGTACCTTCTACACGTTGACACATCCAAATGGCAAGACACACTAACCAGTTACATAGGATGCCTTTGAAGAATAATACGCTAGCAGGTGCGGCGGTTTTGCCTAGTGCTGCTGCGTGTAAAAAGCTTTTTGCATCGGGTAGAAGCTTACCACCACCGGCAAGGAAGAATAGGTAAGCGACCAATACGGAACCGATTAAGTTACCCCTGATTTCAGATAATAACTGCGACATTCATGGAATGGTGTAGAAGAGGAAACCAACTGCTGAAAGTGGTACGCTCTTCTCGCCAAAGAAACAAGCGGACTACCATGAATTATCAGCAGTTGACCGAGGGAAGACGATACCAGATTTCTGCCCTTTTAGAACAGGGAATTTCAATTTCTGAAATTGCCAAAACCGTAAAATGTCACCGCTCAACTCTCTATAGAGAGTTGAGACGATGCGGTACAAAAGAACAATATTCACCAGATACAGCCCAGCAACTATCTAGGGCAAAGCGATTAAACGCATCTAAGTATCGAGTACCGCAACAACGTGTCGAATTTATTGAGTTTTTAATAACGCAAGACTGGAGTCCAGAGCAAATATCTCACGTTCTTACTCGTATTGGAGAAAAAGTCAGTCATGAATGGATTTACCGTTTTATTGCCTGCAATAAACGGCAAGGCGGTAAACTGTTTCGTCATTTACGCCAAGGTCATAAACGCTATAGAAGAGGCAAGAAAGATAAAGCTCCCGCAATAAAAAATGCCATTTCAATAGATGAAAGACCCAAAGATGTCGATAATCGTACACGTTTTGGTGATTGGGAAATTGATACAGTTCTTGGTAAACATGGTACGGGCGCTATTGTCACAATCTTAGAGCGAGCCACACGGTTTTATTTAGTAAAAAAAGTGCCTTCAAAATCAGCAGAAGATGTGACCAGAGCGACGATAGACTTATTACGGCCATACAAACGATTTGTTCATACTATAACGGCCGATAATGGCAGAGAATTTGCGGGTCATATGGAAGTAGCACAAGCCTTAGAAACCGATGTGTATTTTGCTCACCCTTATAGTTCTTGGGAGCGCGGTGCTAATGAAAATGCTAATGGCCTGTTGAGACAATATATCAAGAAAGGAACAGATTTACGGTCGGTGAGTGATGATGAAGTTGAGCGAGCCCAACTTCGGATAAATTATCGTCCAAAGAAGTGTTTAGGGTTCAAGCAACCAGCCGTCATTTTTAGCAAAATGATGTTGGCTGCTTGAAATTACAAATGTCGCAGTTCGGAGTTGAATTTGGGCCTAACCAGGTTTGTGGCAAGATACGTACGTTGTCTTTCCACGAAATTTGTTTTGTCAGAGCGCCAAATGCTAAAAACATAGTGTGACCAGTGAACAGTTCTGAACCGGCAATGATCACTAGCGTTAATGCGATACCAAAAGTTGCGCCCATCACGAGTGGACGAATAGCAGGATCAACAAGGTTGCCGAAAGTGAAAATTAAAATGATGCCAATGCCCACATAAGCCCCAGCCATAGCAGAACTAATCCAAAACCCTAATGGGTTGTTATCGGCGAGTTTGACAATCCGAGCCGCATTGTTCGAGCACTTTTTTATGGTGTCTGTATACATAGTGATTTCCTACAAAAGTTAAAATTAAAGTTTGAATACTGATAGCGACCGAAGCGATCGCTATGGATATTGAAACTTTTTAACGGTGCTCGTTTACCGAATCTCGTTTCTCGAAAGTGCAGTTCGAGAAACGAGTCACGAGATTTCGAAAGTCGTTTACGCCTTCACCTCAATCTCATTGCCTTTCACGCGAATCTCATAGGCTTCTACGTTCATGGTTTCATCTTCAAGGCAGCGACCGGTTTCTAGGTTGAAACGTTGTTTTTTGAGTGGGCTGGCCACCCAAAGCTCACCATCGTGCTCGCAGATTAAGCCGCGAGAGAGTACGTTTGATTGAGCAAACGGGTCCATATTATTGATAGCGAAGAGTTGCTCATCAAAACGTGGACGGAAGATCGCAACTTGCTTACCGTTGACTAAGGCACAAACCCCAGTTTTTGGCGTAATGTCACCAAGCGCACAGACTTTTACCCAACTAGGTTTATGACTTTTTTGATTCGTATTTGGTTGATTAGTCATTACGCTTCCTCCGTTACTTTGTTGTCATTTAAGTCGGTGTGTAGAATGTCACCACGTAAGTGCGGGTGCTTTTCGGTAAACGTTGCCGGACGGTGTTGGTCACGCTCTGAAACAAATACCACGTTTTCATCGCGCGCATCGCTGTTGATGAAGTGAGCAAAACGCGTTAACTGGCTTTCGTCATTAATCGTGTCTGTCCATTCACAGGTGTAGCTGTCTACGAGTATTTGGACGTCTTTTTCAAGTTGTTCGTTGATGCCTAATGTGTCATCGACAATCACTTTGCGTAGGTAGTCCACACCGCCGTCTAAGTTTTCTAACCAAACAGAAGTACGCTGCAATTTATCGGCGGTACGGATGTAGAACATCATAAAGCGGTCGATATATTTAATTAAGGTTTCTTTGTCTAAGTCAGACGCGAGTAAGTCGCCGTGACGAGGGTTCATACCACCGTTACCACAAACATACATATTCCAACCCGCATCGGTGGCGATGATGCCTAAGTCTTTGCCTTGAGCTTCCGCACACTCACGCGTACAACCTGATACACCGAATTTCATTTTGTGAGGGGTACGGATGCCTTTGTAACGGTTTTCCAAGTACGAACCTAGGCCAACACTATCTTGTACGCCGAAACGACACCACGTGCTGCCGACGCAAGTTTTTGCCATGCGCAGTGCTTTGGCATAGGCTTGACCGGTTTCATAACCTGCCGCGATGAGTTTTTTCCAGATTTCAGGTAGATCATCTTTTTGCGCGCCGAATAGACCAATACGTTGTGCGCCAGTGATCTTGGTATAAAGATTGTATTCCGCTGCCACATTGGCTAGGGCTGCTAGAGCTTGAGGGGTGACTTCACCACCGGCCATACGAGGAATCACCGAGTAAGTGCCGTCTTTTTGCATATTGCCAAGGAAATTATCATTGGTATCTTGCAAGCCAACGTGCTGTGGTTTTAATACGTGGTCGCCCCAGCAAGACGCTAAGATAGAACCAACCGTTGGTTTACACACTTCACAGCCATAACCGTGGCCATGCTTTTCAAGTAGTTGATCGAATGAACGAATGCCTTCGATACGGCATAGGTGGAATAGCTCTTGACGAGAATATTCGAAATGCTCACAGATATGATTTTTCACTTCAATACCGGCTTTTGCTAGCTCAGCATTGAGAACCTGGGTGATCATTGGCACACAACCACCACAACCGGTACCCGCTTTGGTGACCATTTTGATATCACCGAGCGTGGTATGGCCTTCGGCAACCGCGGCAGCAATTTTGCCTTTGGTGACATCAAAGCACGAACAAATCACGGCTGAATCAGGTAATGCATCAGCCCCCATGGATGGCTTTTCTGCACCGGCATGCGCTGGAAGAATCAAGGTGTCTGGATGCTCAGGAAGATCCATATCATTTAAGTGTAGTTGCAGTAGGTTACCGTAATCAGAGGTATCGCCAACTAATACTGCTCCAAGCAGTTTTTTGCCGTCTTCTGAAACGATAAGGCGCTTATAGGTATCGTCTTCATCGTTTTGGTAAACAAAGCTTTTGCAGTTTGGCGTGCGGCCATTGGCATCACCGATACTTCCTACTTTGACGCCAAGCAGTTTTAATTTGGCACTCATATCCGCGCCAGTAAATTGGGTGTCAAGGTTGCCTAATAGGTGAGCCACGGCAACTTGTGCCATTTTATAACCTGGAGCCACTAAGCCGAAGAACACGCCATTCCAAGAGGCACATTCACCGATGGCATAGATATCTGGATCAGAGGTTTGGCAATTATCGTTAATCGCAATACCACCACGAGGGCCAATTTCAAGTTCAGATTGGCGAGATAAGCGATCTTGTGGGCGAATACCTGCGGAGAACACAATAAAGTCGACTTCTAAATCGGTGCCATCAGCAAACTTCATGGTGTTACGGGCGTTGTCACCTTGAGGTAAGATTTCTAATGTATTTTTGCTGGTATGAACTTGCACGCCCATACGTTCGATTTTGTTACGTAGCTTTAAGCCACCTTGTAGATCAAGCTGTTCCGCCATTAATACTGGCGCAAATTCGATCACATGAGTTTCAACACCGAGGGCTTTTAATGCGCCAGCCGCTTCAAGACCAAGCAAACCACCACCGATTACTGCGCCGCTTTTGCTTTTTTTCGCGGTGGCTTCTATGGATTTTAAATCTTCAATGGTACGGTAAACGAAACAGTCTTTACTTTCGTTGCCTTTGATTGGCGGCACAAATGGGTAAGAGCCGGTTGCCATAATCAGTTTGTCGTATTGAACTTCACGACCAGAGCTTGAATACACGGTTTTGTTTTCACGACTAATATTAATGGCACGTTCACCAATTAAGACATTGATGCCATGTTTTTGGTAAAAGCCTTCTTTAACAAGAGAGAGCTCATCAGCGGTGTGGTGGGAGAAATATGAAGAGAGATGAACTCGGTCATAAGCAACACGTGGTTCTTCACAAAATGCGGTGATTTCGTATTGGTTTAAGTCACCTTTTTCGACCATATCTTCGATAAAACGATGGCCGACCATGCCGTTACCGATGACGACGAGTTTGATCTTATTCATATATATTTCGCCCATAAAAATAAATTAACTAGCGCTATCATGGCGAAATGATGACCAAGAATACTGATTCAAATCAATTTGCTCTTTAAACTACCCTAAAGTGGTAGCCCAAAAGAGTAGTGTCGAAAAGTAATGAATGATTCTAATTAAGGAGTAATAAGATGAATGTCCATGATTTTAAAGTAAAAGTAGCGTCTGGTGAGTCTGTCGATTTAGCTCAATATCAAGGTAAGGTATTGCTGGTGGTAAACATTGCTACTCAGTGTGGATTAACGCCCCAGCTCGAAGGGTTAGAGACGTTATACCAAGACTACAAAGACAAGGGCGTTGAAGTGTTAGGTTTTCCATGTAACCAGTTTTTAGGTCAATCACCAGAAGATGATCAAGGCATTATGGATTTTTGCCAAGTCAACTACGGGGTGAGCTTTACCAACTTTGCCAAAATTGATGTCAATGGCCCAGATGCTGACCCATTGTTTAAGCATTTAAAGATGCAGCGCCATGACGATAAAACTAACGATGCCTCTGAAGGGTTAATTGAAAAGCTGACCTCAATTGGCCAAGTATTCGGTGATGGTGAGTTGAAATGGAACTTTACTAAGTTTCTCGTTGATCAAGAAGGTAATGTGGTTGAGCGTTATTCTCCAACCTATTCAGCAGAAGAGCTTGCGGAAGATATTGAAAAGTTACTCTAGATAGTCTGCGGATAGTCCAATAAAAAAGCTTCCAATTTACTGGAAGCTTTTTGTCTGTGTTGGTTAATTATTGATGGTGATAGCTCTTAATCAAATCGCGATCAATCACGATCAACTGCAAATGGAGACCAAGCTTGACGAGTTGGCATGACTTCTAATCGGTTGATGTTGATGTGATCAGGCAATGTCGCAACATAGAACATTTGCTCAGCAATATCTTCAGCGCTTAGCGGAGTGGTGGTTTTGTATAGATTATCAGAGGCAGTCTGATCGCCTTTGGTACGAACTAGTGTAAATTCGGTTTCCGCCATGCCTGGGGCAATATCCGTGACACGCACGCCTGTGCCTAATAAATCGCAACGTAAGTTATAAGTAAACTGCTGTACAAAGGCTTTGCTCGCGCCATACACGTGGCTGCCTGGGTATGGCCATTGTCCTGCGATAGAGCCAATATTGATGATGCTCGCACCAGCGCCTGTTTCAATTAGGGTCGGCAGCAAGGCGTGAGTAACGTTCACAAGGCCAGTAATGTTGGTGTCAATCATAGTATGCCAATCTTTAAGATCGACCTTTTCAGCACTTTGTGGCGCAAGAGCCAGGCCAGCATTGTTGATTAACGCTTTGATTTGAGCAAACTCGGCAGGCAGCTCGGCAACGGCCGTTTTCACCGCTTGGTCATCACGAACGTCGAGTTGAATAATATGTACCGGAACGCCGCTTAACTCTTCTTTCAATTCAATTAAACGTTCCATACGACGGCCAGATAAAACTAACGACCAACCATCTTGTGCAAAATGACGCGCAGCGGCTCGACCAAACCCAGAAGTTGCACCTGTAATAAAAGCGATATTTGTCATAAATCGTTCCTTTTGTGTAATCGATAAAGATAAAGTGAAAACTTCATCAAGTTATAAAAATTATGCTAGCCAGTAACATTAACAATGGCGCATTAAACCAGCGATGTGGAATTTGGGGTAATACTCGGTAGCATTGTTTACCGAGTAAATTGCCAACGATAGCCGCAGGGAGCAGTATTAGTGAATGAATCATGGTTTGGGTTTCAATCATATCTAGATAAATGAGTCCTAACAAAGAAATCAATGCACTAGACACAAAAAAAGCAATGGATGTGGCTCTTAATTCTGATTGAGGTAATGATAAGTTCATTAAATACAGAATCAAAGGCGGTCCTCCGGCTGATGCTGTGGTCATGGTAAATCCTGAAATCATACCCGCGCTGAAAGCGAATTTTTGATTTAACCAAGCTAACTTTAAGTTGAGCATCATTAATCCACCTGCAACAAAACATACGCTAGCAATTAACATTTTTAGTTGCTGGCTAGGTATGTAATGAATCAAACCTAACGCTAAAGGCAATGCCGCTAACATTCCCATAAGTAATGGTTTAAACAGTGTGAGATTGATTTGCTGACGAATGCCTGATAGCAAACATAAGCTGCTCAATAAATCTAACCCAATAGATAACGCGATGGACTCGATTGGAGAATAAATTAGGTTGAGACACAGTACTGAGATGACTGAAAACCCAAATCCTGTATATCCCCGAACGATGCCGGCAAATAAAATAAATCCGGTTGCCCATAAAATCGTCACGCCATTGCTCCCATGCTCACTCTTTGTGATGTCGTTTGGCCAACTGTAACTAAGCGCAAAAATACTGAATAGAGCCAGTTTGATAGCTATGATGGGGCAGATGATCTGGCCCAAGACAGATTAAAAACTGTCCCTATCACCTTATTTTCAATTTTGTCCAAGATGAATATAACCGAATGCCATATTGGTGACCTCGGATGAAAGATAAGGTTGAATTAAGGAGAGTTAATATGAATGTTGCGTCTCAAAAAAAAGTGGTCAATATAGAAACCAATCAAACGGCACTGGAACTGGATAAATACGTTTTCCATTCTTGGTCGGTGCAAGAAGCAGCAACGCCAATTGTGATCGCTGGCGGTCAAGGCTGTAGCTTGTGGGACTACGAAGGCAAAGAATATTTAGATTTTAGTAGTCAACTTGTTAATATCAATATAGGTCACCAACATCCGAAAGTGATCGACGCGATAAAAGCCCAAGCAGATAGTCTAATTACTATTGCACCCGCAACAGCAAATTTAACCCGGGGTAGAGCGGCAGAATTAATTCTGTCTCATGCTCCAGATTCATTCAAAAAAGTCTTTTTTACTAACGCTGGTGCCGATGCCAATGAAAATGCCATCCGTATGGCGCGTCAATTTACTGGTCGAGATAAAGTGCTCTCGGCTTACCGCTCTTATCATGGCAATACAGGATCTGCGATTGCTGCGACAGGGGATTTCCGCCGCGTTCCCAATGAGTATAGCCGTGGTCATGTGCATTTTTTTAACCCATTTTTATATCGCAGTGAATTTAATGCGCAAACCCAAGAACAAGAGTGTGAGAGGGCATTGCAGCATCTTAAGCGCGTGATTGAATGTGAGGGGCCACACAGCATTGCGGCAATTTTGCTTGAAACCATTCCAGGAACCGCTGGATTCTTATTGCCACCTGAAGGCTATTTACAAGGTGTACGTGAACTAGCGACCCAATACGGCATTCAATTGATTTTTGATGAAGTTATGGTCGGTTTTGGTCGAACAGGGCGTTGGTTCGCATTTGAGCACTTCAATGTGGTGCCTGATTTAGTGACGTTTGCTAAAGGGGTCAATTCAGGTTATGTGCCAGCAGGTGGTGTATTAGTAAGTGAACCAATAGTGGAATACTTTAAGCATACATTTTTTATGGGAGGCTTAACCTATTCTGGCCATCCATTAGCGATGTCAGCCATTGTCGCGACTCTAGAAGCCATGGAAGAAGAAGGCATCGTTGGTCAGGCTGATCGTGTGGGTAATGAAATTCTAGGACCTATGCTTCAAACTTTAAAGCATACTCACTCGATTATTGGTGAAGTGCGAGGAAAAGGGATGTTTTGGGCTTTGGAATTAGTGGAAGACAAAACCACTAGAGAGCCGTTAGCTGATAGTAAAATGGCTCAGTTAAAAGCCAATTTAACCTCTAAAGGTTTATTGGCATTTATCGTAAATAACCGTATTCACGTTGTACCGCCATTGATTGTTCGCGCCGATGAAATTGAAAAAGGAGTTGCGATTATTGATCGTTGTTTAGCGGAATTGCGTTAATCGGTGAAGTAAAAGATCCCATCAAAGAATGTTTGGGATCTTTTATCACTTAAAACATACCCTGTTGTATTTCATTGTTAGCGTTATAGTGAAAATTTGGTGTGACTTTTGGGGAAATCTCTTTTTTGATCCGCACCAGAAGTTTTGGACACTGAGTTAAGTGAATAAAATCACTAACGAGGTGAACTATGGCAAATAAGAAAAAACGTATTTAGTGCAAGCGTCAGGAAAAACAATTTCTTGGCATCCCTCTTTAAAACTTTGGGACATCAGCTTGTTTTAATAGGAAAACAATCACAAGCGTTCGAGCAATTAGTTAAGTCAATCAGTCATGCCACTAAGTTAAAATGAGCGCATGAATCGTGACTTAATACCTAGGTTACAATCGACCTTAATATATATTCAGATAAAATGCCTTAAACTAACCTGCGAAGGCGTTTGTTTTTGATTAAATAGTCACTCCATAGCTCTTGCTAAAGCAATAATGCCATCTTCAATTAAGTCTTTTTTTATCGCGTGAAAACCCAAGCGGAAATAATGATCCGGTGGAATTGATAAGCTGTTATTTGGATCGGGCATAAAATGGGAATATCCAGTTTCTATTAATACACCCAATTGAGCTGCACGGGAGGCTAGGTGCTGGCTATTCATATTGTCCGGTGTTTGTAGCCATAAGGCGTTGGCCAACTCTTTTTTTGCTAAGCGCTCACAAAATGGGATGTGTTTGTGAACAGCATTATCAATGAGTTCCCATCGTTGTCGGGTTTGCTCGCGAAACTTTCTTAAATAGCTATCGTAATAACCTTGAGTAATAAAATGGCTCAGTTCCATTTGGGCTCGAGTTGGTGGGTGGCGATACATCAAACGGCGTAGCGAGCGCAATTCATAAATTAATTCCTCAGGTGCGACGATATAACCGATGCGCAAACCTGGTGCTAATAACTTCGAAAAGCTGCTCACATAAATCACACGATCACTTTTATCTAACGCTTTGAGGGCAGGCTTAGGTTGGGTTTCAACATTACTTTCTGAATCGTAATCGTCTTCAATGATGATGGCGTCGTTTTGTTGGGCTTGTTGCAATAAAAGTTGGCGGCGTTGGTCGCTCATGGTCACGCCTGTTGGTGCTTGATGACTCGGCGTAACATAGAAAAAATCGCACATGCTGGAGAGTGGATTAAGCAGTATCCCTTCGCTATCAACTTGATGTGGGTGTAGGGTAGCGCCGGCGAGACTAAAAATATTATTGGCTTCTTTATAACCAGGGTTTTCGACACCAATACGGCTGCAGCGATCCATTAAAAGTTGCGCCAACATGTATAACGCATTTTGTGATCCCATGGTGATCAAAATTTCTTCGCTGCTAGCGTGAATGCCGCGTTGAGGCAAGACTCGGGTGCGTATTTGCTCGATTAATTGTTCATCATCTTTATCGACTTTATCGCATAACCAGCGATGATCGTGTGGGTTAGCCATCACTTTACGCGAGGCTTCTCGCCATTGAACCAAGGGAAAGTCATTAATTGATGGTTGCCCGTAAATAAATGGGTATTGGTAGCAACTCCAATGGCTAGGTTTGACAACACGCTGATATTGACTGGTGTGAACTTTGAGCTTTGCTTCCCAATTTGGTGCAACTTGATGGTTGTTGGTTTCATCCATGACATGCTCTAAATCCAGATTAACTTCTAGTTCAAGGCCATCATTGAGATAACTAGAGTGACGGTATTTTTCTGCTAAATAGTAACCGCTGCGTGGTTTGCTAATCAGATAACCACTGTCTAATAAACTCTCATAAACCAAAGAAATAGTGTTGCGAGACACCTTGAGTTGATTCGATAAATTACGGCATGAAGGCAGGGCTTGGTCTGCAGGGAATATACCGTCAAGAATGGTTTTAACCAAATATTCGCGCACTTGTTCTTGCAAGCTGCGATGCTCATCAAACTCAATAAAGCAGTTGTGATTAGTTGTCATATTGCCTCCTGAAATCTCTGTTTCAATCCCTTGTTCAGACAGTTTTTTTATTCTGGTCTTAAACATCAATTGTATATTTAAGAGATAAGCAAAAGTCAGGCCAATAAATAATATTCTCAATAGTCTGTCCCAAATCGATTTAACAATTGGCACTACGACATTTTTTCATGTGAATCTAGAGTGAAAGGGTACTCATCAGTCAAAAGGATCAGACTATGTATAAAAAGAACATTCTTAAGAAACTCGTGCTTACCGTTGCCGCATCATCGACTCTATGTGTTGCTAGTTTTGTACAAGCGCAAAATTTAGCGCAAATTGAAAAGAAAGGTGTGATGACGGTGGCCACCGAGGATAACTACTCACCGTTTAACTACATTGAGAAAGGTGAGCCGCAAGGGATCAATAGAGATTTGCTCGATGAATTACGCCGCTATTCCAAATTTGAAGTAAAACAAGAAATTCTACCTTGGACTGGGTTATTAGCTTCGGTATCGGGAGGGCAATATGACTTAGCTTTGACTGGGGCAATTATTACGGATGCGCGTTTAAATACTTTTGATTTCACGCCGCCAATTGCTTCTGCTCAACATTATTTTGTCACAAGAGCGAAAGATGACAGTATTAAAACCATTGATGATCTTGACGGAAAAACTGTTGGCTTACAGGCAGGCAGTGCTTTATTGGAACGTTTACCTGAATTGAAAGCGATGCTCGAAAACGACGGTAAAAAGTTAGGCAAAGTGGTTCAGTATCAATCTTATCCTGAAGCGTATGCTGACTTAGCGAATGGCCGTGTTGATTACGTGATTAATAGCGTGGTGTCTGTGAATGAAATTGTTAAGGCAAAGCCTAATGTTTTCAAAAAGGGACTAGCCGTATCTGGGCCAGGTTTTGTTAGCTGGCCGGTCCCTAAAAATAATCCAGAATTGCTGAACTATCTGACAGGCTTCTTCTTGCATTTAAAAGAAACAGGTCGTTTGGCTCAGTTGCAGAAAAAATGGTTTGGCGAATCATTTGATCAATTGCCAGATCAAGCGATTACCAGTGTCGAACAATATAAACAACTCACTGCGGTGAAATAACCTTAAATTGAGTTGCATAAAAGTGAAGTCGTTTATTTTTAGCGGCTTCACCAAGCAATGACTTAGAGTTAACCGTATGGAAGAGGTTGTTTTATGGATTCTTATGCATGGATACAGTTGGCCGATGGCGCGTGGGCGACAGCATGGATATCGTTAATATCAATTGGGCTTGGGATTAGCATTGGCTTAGGCATTGCTATTGTGCGAATGATGAAGTTACCTTTCATCGACAAAGTTCTCGCCGTTTATGTTAGTTGGGCTAGGGCGACACCACTCGTGACGTTGGCTTTGTTTATCTTTTTAACTTTCCCTTCGTTCGGCATTCAATTAGATAAAAACCTATCGGCCATTCTTACTTTAACACTGAATACGGCTGCCTTTAATGCCGAAATCTGGCGCAATGCATTTTTGAATTTTTCCAAAGGCCAATTGGAAGCTGCGGAAGCGTTAGGGATGCGCCGTGTTACTTACTTTCGTCGCATTATGTTCCCGCAGATGTTTTTAGTCAGTTTGCCTGCGTTGATTAATGAAATGTCTTTTTTGATTAAAGGTAGTCCAGCAATTGCAGTGATTGGCGTGGTTGACTTAACGCGTGTGACCAATCGAATTGCCGCTGTCACTTATGAGCCTCTACCGCCTATTTTATGTGCAACTGTTGTTTATATGCTGATTATTGGCTTATTAGTCAAACTTCAATCGTACGCGGAACAGAAAACGCAATATTTAAAAGCGTGAAATGAAAGTAGAAATTAAAGGATGTTGTTATGTCTGAATGGGAAATAATTTGGCAGCAAAGAGATACGTTTATCTCTGGCTTTGGTACTACTTTTACCTTATTTACCGTTGCATCGATAGCCAGTTTATTGATTGGTATTGGGTTGCTGTATTTAATGGATAACGGTCACGAAAAATGTAAATCTGGCTTGCGGTTGTGGGTCAATATTATGCGAACCCTACCGTATTTAATTTTGGCCTATTTGCTGTATTACGGCTTGCCTCAACTTGGCGTAAGAATGGATGCGTTGACGGTTGGATTTGTTTCTTTAAGCATTTATCACGGCGCTTATTTTTGCGAAATTTTCCGGGGTCAGCGCCGAGGTATGGATCACGGATTAATTGAAGCAGCACAAGCGTGTGGATTTTCGCGACATAAAATATTCACCCGCATCATTATTCCTAGCGTGGTGTTCAAGTCGATCCCATTGATTGCCAACCAATTGATCATTTGCCTAAAAGACACCGCGTTTTTAAGCATTATTACCGTGTTAGATATCACTGCTGCAGCAAACAGTGTGCAGTCGATGTATTTCATTCCACTCAAAGCCTTTGTGATCGCCATTGGTCTGTATTGGCTAATTAGTATCGTGATTGAACAAGTCAGCAAATATTGCATGCAAAACATTGAAAAAAGAGGGCTAAGTAATGCGTGATCTAATCGAAAATCAATCTTGCGAGCACATCATCAAGATAGACAAACTTTCTAAGCAGTTTGATGGCGTTGAAGTATTAAGAGACATTAACCTCACCATTAAAAAAGGCGATGTGGTCAGCATTCTTGGCTCTTCAGGTTCAGGGAAATCAACCTTGTTACGCTGCATGAACTGGTTAGAGCAACCGGAGCGTGGCGCGATTTATTTACGTGAAGACCGCATAGACCAAAACCCGGTAACTAAAAAGCCGCTTAAACATAAAGAACTGGCTAAATTACGTGAACGCATTGGGATGGTGTTTCAAAGTTTTAATTTATGGCCTCATCTCTCGGTATTGCAAAACGTGATGGAAGCCTTGATTCATGTAAAAAAAATGCCGAAATTGGAAGCCGAAAGCATTGCCAAAAAGCAGCTAGAAAAAGTGGGGATGTCACATAAGTTGGACGTATATCCGAATATGTTATCCGGTGGGCAAAAACAACGTGTGGCGATAGCCCGTTCTCTTGCGATGGAGCCAGAAATCATTTTATTTGATGAGCCGACATCCGCTCTAGATCCTGAATTGGTAGAAGAAGTGCTGGTGGTGATGAAGCAATTATCAAAAGAAGGTTACACCATGGTGGTGGTGACGCATGAAATGGACTTTGCGCGTAATGTTTCCAATCAAGTGGTGTTTTTGGAAAAAGGCATTTTGATTGAACAGTGTCCACCAGAAAAATTTTTTACTAATCCGAATTCTCCACGAGTGCGCCAATTTTTGAATTTGAATTGATAGTAAAAATAAAAAACCGCCTGAGTTCTGGCTTGAAATAGTCGATATTCAGGCGGTTTATTCAGTGTTTAAAGCGATTTGTTTAATCTATCTGCTTATCTTTAGTAAAAGATAAAATCGCGATGCAAATGGCCGCCACAGCGACAAAGCCACCTAGGATAATTGCAGGCATGGCTGCATAACCTAAGATATGCCAGATAACGTATTCTAAAGTACTCATAATTCCTTCTCCTTTTTATCTGGTGGCTTATTGCCAGCCTTCTACATCTTTCATGTCAGGCAGTTTGTGTGCGATACCTTTGTGGCAATCCACACACGTTTTGTCGCCATCGGCTAAGGCTGTTGAGTGCTGTTTAACGGCACGTGGACCTTGCTCTGAAAAATCCATGTAGTTGAACTGGTGACAGTTACGGCATTCTTTCGAGTCATTATCTTTCATTCGTTGCCACTCACGATGTGCAAGGTGGCCACGGCGAGCTTTAAACTTCTCTTCCGTATCGATGGTGCCAATAAAGTTGTAAACCAACTCTTTTGAAGCCTGTACTTTACGGACGATTTTATCCGTCCATTGATGCGGTACGTGACAGTCTGAACAAATGGCACGAACACCAGAGCGGTTAGAGTAGTGAATGGTTTCACGGATCTCTTTTACGATAGGGGCGTGACAACCAGAGCAGAACTCTTCCGTGTTGGTCGCTTCCATACCGGTGTTAAATGCCCCCCAGAAGAGTAGGCCACCCATAAAGCCCATAAACAGAATAATACCTGCTGCGGCTTTACTTGGCGTGGATAAACGCTTCCAAAAGTTTTTTAAGATTTTCATAGTCGTCTCTCTTTTGGCCTAGGTTAAAAACGTGATTTAACCTAGGCTCAGCGTTTATTTTAATGAATCTACGGGTTCATATTTGTTGTCGACCAAAGGCTTCGCATCCGCTTGTGGTACGTGACATTGCAAGCAGAAGTAACGACGAGGTGATACGTCAGACAATACCGCGTCTTGACGGTTCACATAGTGCGTTACGCTGATTTTCGTCGCGCCCATTTCTTTGGCATTTTTCCAACTATGACAAGACAGACATTTGTTGGCATTTAATGATACTTCGTAGTTGCGAATAGTATGTGGGATCAGTGGTGGCTGATACACATAGCTGCTGTCGACTTTGTGGTCTTTAGGGAAACGTTTAAAGTCGTCTGCTGGACGTGTCGCTTCTAGTTCAGTGGCACCACGTAGTGATTCAACACCACCAATACCGCCCGGGTTTGATGCGGTTGGTGTAATGGTGTCGCCATCTTCAGCTTGAACGGCACCCATGATCAATGCACTTGCGGCGATCAATGCCATAATGATTTTTTTCATAATCTTCTCCGATTCTTTGTTGGTCACTCAGGTATTTTCTGAGTGACCTTCATTGGTTATTGCTCGTGCTTAATCAGCCTTAAACACTGCCAACTTTCGTGATCTTCACAGGACATTTCTTAAAGTCAGTCTGTTTAGATAGCGGGTCGGTCGCATCTAAAATCAATTTGTTGATCAGGATACGAGCATCAAAGAACGGTACGAAAACCAAGCCTTGTGGCGGACGGTTACGACCACGAGTTTCAACACGGGCACGGACTTCACCACGAGGTGATTGGATCAGAACTTCATCACCGCGACGTAAGTTACGAGCTTCGGCATCATCTGGGTGGATGAAACAATGGGCATCAGGTACGGCTTTATAAAGCTCAGGGACACGACGAGTCATGGTGCCAGTGTGCCAATGTTCAAGAACACGGCCAGTACATAGCCATAAGTCGAACTCTTCATTTGGCACTTCTGGTGGCGCTTCGTAAGGCGCTGAAATGATCAGTGCTTTGCCATCTGGCTTACCATAGAAGTCACGACCAGCGCGTTTTGCGTATGGGTCATATTCTGGGTTAAAACGCCATAAAGTTTCTTTACCATCGACGACTGGCCAACGTAGACCACGTACCGTGTGGTAAACATCGTAAGGTGCTAAGTCATGACCGTGACCACGACCAAACTCTGCGTATTCTTCAAATAGGCCTTTTTGTACGTAGAAGCCTGCCGCTTTTGCATCATCGTTAAGTTCTTGCGCTTCTTCTAGCGGGAACTTATCGACATTGCCGTTGCGGAATAGGATGTCATACATGGTTTTGCCGCGCATTTCAGGGGCTTTAGCCAGTAGCTCTTCATCCCACACTTCTTCAATTTTGAAGCGTTTTGAGAATTCCATGATCTGCCAAAGGTCAGATTTTGCCCCTTCAACTGGTGATACTTGTTGGTACCAAGCTTGCGTACGACGCTCTGCGTTACCGTAAGCGCCTTCTTTTTCTACCCACATTGCGGTTGGAAGAATAAGATCAGAGGCTTGTGCCGTTACTGTTGGGTATGGGTCTGAACACACAATGAAGTTTTCAGGGTTACGGTAACCTGGTAGGCGTTCTTTATTGATGTTTGGACCGGCTTGCATGTTGTTGTTACACATCACCCAGTAAGCGTTTAACACGCCATCATTCAGCATGCGATCTTGCAACACAGCGTGGAAGCCCGGTTTTGGTGGAATCGTGCCTTCTGGC
Organism: Vibrio rumoiensis; assembly: GCF_002218045.2. Lineage (NCBI taxonomy): Bacteria > Pseudomonadati > Pseudomonadota > Gammaproteobacteria > Vibrionales > Vibrionaceae > Vibrio > Vibrio rumoiensis. The sequence continues at coordinate 1,058,758 of NZ_AP018686.1, read as the reverse complement.
AGTTTCCAGATTTTTTCTGCGATCTTACGGTGTGCTGGGTTAGCAACCACGAGATCAGCGGGTAGACGGTGCGCAAAAGTACCCACTTCACGCGCAGTACCACAAGCAGAAGGCTGACCGGTTAGTGAGAATGGGCTGTTACCCGGTTCTGAGATTTTGCCAGTCAACAAGTGTAGGTTGTACACTAGGCTTTGCATCCAAACGCCGCGAGTATGTTGATTCATACCCATGGTCCAAAGTGACATCACTTTACGGTTTGGATCAGCATATTGCTTCGCCAGTTCAATCAGATCTTCAGGTAGAAGTCCTGACATTTCAGCCGCTTTTTCTACGGTGTATGGCGCAACAGATTTTTTGTACTGTTCAAAGCTAATATCAGACATATCGCCTGAATTTGGGTTTTTCGCTTTTTGCTGTAGAGGATCATCATCACGCAAACCATAACCAATATCAGTGGTTGCTTGCTTAAAGTGGGTATGCTTGTTTACGAAATCCCAGTTAACGGCATCGTTTTGAATAATGTAGTTAGCAATGAAGTTAGCAATCGCGAGGTCTGATTGAGGGTGGAAAATCATACCGCGATCAGCCAGTTCAAATGAACGGTGGTAGTAAGTAGAAAGTACATTTACTTTGACATGTGGGTGACTTAAACGGCGATCAGTGATGCGAGTCCAAAGTACTGGATGCATTTCGGCCATGTTTGAGCCCCAAAGCACAAAAGAATCGGCGTGCTCGAAGTCATCATAGCAACCCATTGGCTCATCAATACCAAAAGTACGCATAAAGCCGACAACCGCAGAAGCCATGCAGTGACGCGCGTTCGGGTCGATGTTATTTGAACGGAAACCGGCTTTCATCAATTTAGAGGCCGCGTAACCTTCCATAACCGTCCATTGGCCAGAGCCAAACATACCGACGCTGGTTGGGCCTTTTTCTTTAATGGCTTTTTTGAATTTTTCCGCCATTACATCGAAAGCTTGGTCCCAAGAAACCGGTGCGAAGTCACCATTCTTATCGAACTTACCGTCTTTCATGCGCAATAGCGGCGTATTTAAACGATCAGTACCGTACATGATTTTTGATAAGAAGTAGCCTTTAATACAGTTGAGGCCTTTGTTTACTGGCGCTTCAGGGTCACCTTGTGTTGCTACAACACGACCATTTTGAGTACCGACTAAAACAGAACAACCAGTACCACAAAAGCGGCATGGAGCTTTATCCCATTTAATGGCAGTTTCATCTGAGCTTACGATCAGATTAGTGGCCGAAGCAGGAAGGGTTATCCCTGCGACTGCGGCGGCGGAAGCGGCTGCGTTTGCTTTAACAAACGCACGTCTTGTCATTTTCATACATCACCCTCGGGTTTTAAATCCAGTGTTTACCTATACTCTTCGTACTTGAAGCTACAGCTTTGTTGACGGCGTTCTTTCGCCCCCCAATATCTTTATTAAAGAAAGTCATAGACGAGCTATGCTCATGGGGTCTCATTTACTTGTCGCCTCACTGCAGCTCCAATTACTTTGAGTATATAAATAGGTACTTAATTGTTATTATTCCGTTATTTCAGTTTCATCATCGAGATTGCTTTCGATTTGATGAAAAACTAATGCGGTGCTTAAGACGTGATCAAGTTGATTGATCGCGTCAATGGTGTCCGTGATATAACCTTGATTTTCAGTTTCAATTACAACAACCAATTTTCCGTCTTCACTCTCGCCGTATATTTCGGTTCCATCAAACGACTCGATGGTCGTTTTTGTGGACGCTAAATACTCTGGCATAACGTGAACGACTAAACTTGAGATATGGACTTCGTTAAGTGACATTGGTGCTCTCTATATTGGTTATGTTATGACACATGTTTGATCGTGATGGCGTTGGTCGGGCAAACTGAAACACACGCGCCACAACCAGTACAACTATCGGTTTCTATTTGTGGTTGAGCAACAGAGCCAACGGCTAGCTTGAAGCGAATGGCTTGAGGCTCACAACTGTCACCACAACTTCGACAGTCCACATTTTTCTTTGCTAAACATAGGTCACTAATGTCTGCAGTGACTTGCCATGCAGGTTCAGTCTTTGGATGAAATAATGGTTCAGGGCAAACTTCAGCACATCGGTAGCAAAAAGTGCACTCACCATGGTTAAAATCGACTCTTGGAAAACCGCCGTCTGAAGATTTAATAATCTGCTCAGGACATGCATTGCTGCATTTTCCACATTGGGTGCAAACATCCGTAAAAAGATGATTTTTCACCCAAGGAAGATTTGGTTTTTCTGCGTCTTTTCGGCGGGTAAAGAGCTGTCGCCTTGAGATATTAATTTGAGAATTCGACACACCAAATACCCTGTGAAATGAGCCATTAATCGATTGAAAAATAAACAGCTATAAATGTTTATTTCACCACATAAAATTGTAGTTTTTATAGGTCAAGCTGAAATACCCACAAAGGGGTAATTGATGGGTTAAATTGTTTTAGATCAATTTATGCCCTGTATAAACCTCACACATTTTGAATGGTTCAAGTAAGATTAGTGAAAGTTTGTTGAATTAGCGTAATAAAAACGAAATAGGTGAAACGTGAATGTAGCTCATAATTCAGGTCATTATTTGACTCCAAAAAAGCCTATTGCATCGACTATTGCTAAAGGGTTAACGTCGATACTCATTCTTGCCGTGGTCGCAATTTTTGTGGCGATGTTTACGATTACTTATAGTTTAAAAGATGCTGAAGTGATCAACGTTGCAGGGTCGTTAAGAATGCAAAGTTATCGCCTCGCTTATGATATTCAAAGTCAGTCTTCACAACTTCCTAACCATATTCAAAATTTAGATGAATCTTTGAATTCTGCGACTATGAAAACGTTAAATATGGCGATTGTCCCGACGACGATTCAGCTGCAATATCAAAATATTTTGCAACGTTGGCAGCTTCTATCAAGTGAGATTCGTTCTGGCAATAATGTCGATTATCTAAATCAAGTTGAAGGGTTGGTTGCAGAACTTGACCAATTTGTTCTTAATTTACAGCGTTTTTCTGAAAATAAACTGAGGGCTTTTGCATTATCAGGTGCATTATGCTTGTTTTTGATCTTTGTGATCACTGTGCTCATCGTACGTTTTGCCCGCAATAAAGTCGTTAAGCCATTAGAGCAGTTAGTGGTAGCAAGCCAGGAAATACAAGCTAAAAACTTTGATATCAAGCTTGATATTAATAGCCAAACGGAATTGGATGTTTTAGGGCAATGCTATCAGTCAATGGCGCAAGAATTGGCGCTGCTCTACCATGGTTTAGAGCTTGCGGTTGATGAAAAAACACAAGAATTACAGCAAGCGAATGACGCATTGAAAACCTTGTATGATTGCTCAGAAGCATTATCGAGCTCTCGCTTATCAATCCCTGATTTTCAAACAGTATTGGATTCTTTTGAAAAAATCGATGGTATTGAAGCTTGTCGTTTGTCTATTGATGAAAAAGAAGGTGGTCAAATTGAGTTGGTGGCGGGAAACCGCAATCCTAATCAAGAGTGGAAGTGTATCCAGTTAGAAGAGCACGACATGTCACTAGGCAAGCTAGAGTGGCAACAAACTTCCAATAAAGCCGATAATCTTGTGATGGAAAGCTTAGGGCATATCGTGGCGAGAGCGTTGTATTTTGGCCATAACCAAAAGCAAACCGAGCAACTTATTTTAATGCAAGAACGGGCCACTATCGCCCGTGAGCTACATGACTCATTAGCGCAATCTTTGTCTTATCTAAAAATTCAAGTCACGCTACTTAAGCGTAATTTAAATCAAGAGTTATGTGCTAAACGCTGTGATGTCGCGACGTCGATAATTAAAGATGTCGATGAAGTACTCGCGCAAGCCTATACTCAATTGCGAGAGCTGCTAAGTACCTTCCGCTTGCAAATAGAAGAGGCGCATTTTGGAGAGGCATTAAAGCAGTTATTAGAGCCACTGAAATCGCAAACACAAGCCCAATTAGTGGTGGATAATCAACTATTATCGATTGATTTAGATGCCCAGCAACAAGTTCACCTTTTGCAATTTATTAGAGAAGCAGTATTGAATTCGATTAAACATTCTGCTGCCAATAAAATTCATGTCGATTGTCACCACAGTCGCGGTATGATCAAAGTGGCTATCGAAGATGATGGTATCGGCTTTGATGTCAACAAACCTAAGCTCAATCATTATGGGCTTAGTATTATGCAAGAGCGGGCTTCTCGCTTAGAAGCGGACTGCTTTATTGAATCCACTCCGGGCTTAGGCAGTAAAATTCGCTTGGAAATGACGTTAGCTTAATTCGAAGCAAACAGATATTTGTAGGTACTACATGACAAACACAACATCAAAAATATTATTGGTTGATGACCATCCATTAATGCGCAGAGGAATAGGGCAGTTATTGAGTTTAGAAAGCTGCTTTGAGGTTGTTGGTGAAGCCAGCAACGGTGTTGATGCGATTGCACTTGCCAATGAATTAGAGCCAGACATTATTCTGTTGGATTTAAACATGAAAGGGATGTCGGGTTTAGATACGCTAAAAGCAATGCGTAAAGAAGAGATTGATAGCCAAATTATCATTTTAACTGTCTCAGATAATCCGGCGGATATTGATGCTTTAGTGAAAGCACAGGCTGATGGTTATTTACTTAAAGATACTGAACCCGATGAATTAATTGAACTATTAAAACAAGCTCAACAAGGTGAGACGGTTTATAGTCATTTGGTTAAAGAGCATTTAGAAACACGAGGTGAACGAGATAATTTACTCGATCAGTTAACCGATCGTGAAATGCAAATTTTGCAGGAAGTGGCGAAAGGTTATCGTAATAAGCAAATTGCCGATCACTTATTCATTTCAGAGTCGACGGTAAAAGTGCATATGAAAAGCTTGTTGAAAAAGTTGAATGTGGCATCAAGAACGGCGGCTACGGTTTTATATTTAGATATTTCTGGGCGTGACTAACCGATTTGTGTTGGCATCAATTTTATCTTTTTGACAACGTAGTCACTTTCTTCGTTTTATTCAGGATGTTTTATGTTTACAGGTATTGTTCAAGCTGTTGCAACGTTACACAGAGTCACCGACCACCAGGGTATTCGCAGTTTTGAAATCGCTTTTCCGGATGGATTTTGTCGAGATATTGAGATTGGTGCGAGTGTGGCGATTGATGGAGTATGTTTAACCGTAACTGAGATAGTAAGTGCTCACATTTTGCGTTTTGATGTGATGCTGAAAAGCTTACAAATAACAACATTAAATGAAGTGCAGGCGACGGATACCGTGAATGCGGAACGAGCTGCCAAAGATGGAGCTGAAATTGGTGGTCATCCACTTTCCGGGCATGTGGATTTTTGTGCTCAAGTCATCGATGTTCAGCATATTGAAGAGAACTACCGTATTCGTATTGGGGTCGAGCCGCAATGGCTACGTTATATTTTCCCTAAAGGTTATATTGCAATCAATGGTGCGAGCTTAACGATTGCCGATGTCGATAAAAAGCTAGGTTGGTTTGATGTGTGGCTGATCCCTGAAACTCGTCGGATGACGACGTTTGAATTGAAACAACCAGGTTCGAAATTAAATATCGAAATTGAACGTAGTACTCAAGTGCTGGTCGATACCGTTCGTGAAACCCTTGAAGAAAATTTAGGTGAGTTATTGCCGGCGTTGGAGTCATTATTAGAAAAAAATGGTATTAGCTTGCAACAACTGGCTAAAGCAAAAATGGATATTAATTAAAAGGTTAAGTGAAAAATATATTTAAATATCGATATGTTAACCTAATGTACGCATTATTTTTATTTGTGATGTATTCGTTCGTAACTTTATTTAAATTAAATACTTTAATCTAAAAAATTTTTATAAGATTAAATATTATGCTTTTTTAATGTCAGCTTGACTAGATAAAGCATCTAATGAGCGTATAATTTCATCGTTAAAATTATTATTTAAAACTTATTGGCCAGTTGAGATTTCTATTTTATTAAGGATGGAATGGTTATGAGTTTTTTTGTTCTTTTTAGGTTGAAATTTATATGTTGCAACAAGATAAAATACTTAGGAATCAAACGATTGTTCTAAGTGTACTAGTATCTTTGCTTATTACTGTCGGATTTGCATTCCATGAGTATAGCAATTTAAAAAACCGTATTAATACCGATATTCTGCCTAGTATTGTGGCGGAATTTAACTCAGTGACAAGTTATACTCAAAACCAATTTCAATTCCTACAGTTTACAGCTTTGCAACATAATGGAATGACGGTAGATTCTCGCCCTATTTTAAGTGAGAAGCAACCTCGCCTTATCGAGAAATGTCGTTCATTAATTGAAACTGATCCTACTACATTGCAATTTAGTAATCGTACTGCTCAGAATGCTAGTGGTATAGATGTTCGTAATGGTGTTTTACTTGGAGTGGGCGATATCAATCAGTATTCGACAGAATCGTTGAATATGTTATGCACCGCTGTTACTACTTCTAGCGCCAATTCAGAAGTTATACGTTTAGCAAAAGCTCAACCTATTATTTCATCGCAATATTACTTTGTCTCTAGAAATACTGATTTCATGTTTTTGTTTGATCGTGCTTTTTCAGAAGGAAGCCTAGTCAAATACTTTACTCCTGAATTGAAGAAACAATATGAAGCTAATCCCTCACGATATGGCAATTTATGGGTCACTAAGCCTTATCTTGATAATGAAACGAAAAAGCAAACTATTACTTTGGTTGAGAATGTAAAAGACTACCGTAATCAAGTCATAGGGTTTCTTGCTCGAGATGTTTATCTCGATGATTTAATTACGATGTTTGATAAAACGCTTGAGCAGAGAGATAGCCATATTCATTTAATGAATTATGGTCTATTAGAGTTTTTGAATAATAATTCTGTAATATTAAAACATTTAGCCAAAGATATTAATTGGTAGTGTTTAGAAATCTGTGTCATTTCTCCTAAAATAGACAAAAAAGGAATGACACATGAATAATGATTTCGATCTAGAGCAAGCCATTAAAGCTCTTCAATCTGGACAAGATTTAACAGGCAAAGATGGCTTTTTAACTCCTCTTATCAAGCAAATTACGGAAGCTGCTTTAAAAGCTGAGCTTGCACAACACATCGATAATGATGACCAGCCAAATCGTAAAAATGGAACCTCTAAGAAGACTGTTAAGTCTTCTGTCGGAGCATTTGAACTTGATACTCCTCGCGACCGTTCAGGCTCTTTTGAACCTCAACTTATCAAGAAAAATCAAACCAAGCTGACTGATGAAATTGATCGTAAAATCCTTTCTATGTTCTCGTTAGGAATGAGCTATCGTGATATTCGAGGACATGTTGAAGATATGTATGGTATCGACGTCTCTGAGGCCACAATTACTGCTGTCACAGACCGCTTAATACCAGAGCTTAAAGAATGGCAGCAGCGTCCATTAGACGCTATATACCCGTTCATTTGGCTTGATGCCATCCACTATAAAATTAGAGAGGATGGTCGTTATGTCAGTAAAGCGATATACACAATCTTAGGCTTGAATATCGACGGTAAAAAAGAACTACTTGGGTTATACCTATCAGAGTCTGAAGGCGCAAATTATTGGCTATCAGTTTTAACTGATTTACATAATCGAGGGGTTGAGGATATTTTAATCAGTTGCGTAGATGGCTTGGTTGGCTTCCCTGAAGCCATTGCCACAATTTATCCAAATACTGAAGTTCAATTGTGCATCGTCCATCAAATTCGGAACTCAATAAAATATGTCGCATCTAAGCACCAAAAAGAGTTTATGGCAGATCTGAAACCAGTTTATCGAGCGGTAACTAAGGAAGCAGCTGAAATAGAGTTAGACCGATTAGAAGCTAAGTGGGGCCAACAATATCCAATAGTATTACGCTCATGGCGTAATAAATGGGTAAACCTGTCGGTTTACTTTAAATATCCAGAGTATGTTCGGAAAGCCATATATACCACCAATGCTATTGAGGCGGTACATCGTCAGTTTCGAAAGCTGACCAAAACTAAAGGTGGTTTTCCAAATGAAAACAGCTTGCTTAAGCTGTTGTATGCTGGGATATTGAATGCGTCTAAGAAGTGGACAATGCCAATCCAGAACTGGAATATGACATTGTCTCAACTGGCGATTCATTTTGAAGGTCGTTTGGATGACGTCTTAGATATTTAGTCAAAATTAACTGACACAGAATTCTGAACGCCCTCTATTAATTTAGATGGTCGTAAGATATTAAGGTTTGAATCAACACCTTCCGCTAAGAGCAAAACTCAATTTGGTGAAATGAAAGCGCGTTTATCCGTGCCTCTTACTGCGATGATCAGCTTAATTTTTGATGAACAACCTTACTTGTTTTTCATGCCACTTTTTGTTTTGTTATTTAGCTACACTATTTTGCAACAAATGCTGCGTGGTATTCGTGAAAGCGATAAGCAATTTTTTGATTCATTGACCCAAGTGTACAACCGCCATGGTTTGTATCAGAAGGTATATAAGAAAATTGATAAAGCGCTTAACAATAATAAAGGCGCGCATATTTTCTCTATTGATGCCAATAAATTTAAACAGATCAATGATAAATACGGTCATGATACTGGCGATAAAGCTATTGTGTTAATCGCTAAAGCGGCTAAGCATATTTGTCAGCCTCACGATGATATTGTGCGTTTAGGCGGAGATGAGTTTTTAATCGTCTTATATATTGATACTAAGAATGAATTTGATCCGGAACAGTTTATGATCCGTTTGAATCAAAAACTGGCTTATGACTGTAAAGTGAATTCTATTCCGGTGTTTTCTGTTAGTGGTGGCTATGTTTTATTTGGTGAAAATAGCCATGAAACGTTGTCTCAATCAATCAAAGAAGCAGACTCAATTCTGATGAACAAGAAGTCTATTGATAAGATTGATACTATTTGCTACGAGTTTGATAGTTTCAATATTAACTTATCGTCAGCAGAGCAAGATATTAAATTGGATATGGTTGATAAGCTTGATTTTATACAAGCAGAGCATTTGTTGCAAAGCGAGTTAAATGAAGCGGTTTTATCGGCTTACCATGGCAAGTTAAATTATCTAATCAGTAATTATTTAAAAATGATTTATTCATGCACCCGTGAAAATGACAACTTACACCATTACCGGATGAAGATTGTAGAAAGCCATTATGAAGCAGGGATCCCAATGTCAGTGTTCTATTTCTTGTTTGTGAAATATAGTAATTTCTTGTTCCGAGATGTAGAGATTAATCATGATGAGTTTGTGATCAACAATCGTCTGCTTTCTTATGAGTTACACTTTATGTCTAGCTTGAAAGCTTAAGATACACAAGCTGACAGATACAGGTTGTAAGAGGGAGGGTAAGCTTTGCGCTTGCCCTCTTTTTGTATGTGCTAGGTATGTTGTAGGTGTCGTCTATATACCGATAAAAAAGCCCCTCAGTAAGGGGCAAACGTTCCATCGCTTTTTTATAGTTATTTATTGAGCTAGGCATAGCGCCAGACTAGCTCTTTGAGTAATAAGATTGATTCATTAACCAAAGTCACCATTGACATAGCCTTGGGTACGGTCATCTTTTGGGTTACTGAAGATAATTTGTGTTTCATCATGCTCAACCAGTTCGCCCATCAAGAAAAACGCGGTGCGGTCTGAAATCCGGCGAGCTTGTTGCATTGAGTGAGTCACGATGACAATAGTGAACTCTTTCTTTAGAGATTCCATCAACTCTTCAATTTTATGTGTCGCAATAGGATCAAGCGCGGATGTTGGTTCATCCATTAAAATCACATCTGGTTGCATTGCAATGGTACGAGCAATACATAAACGCTGCTGCTGACCACCAGATAAACCAAATGCGTGTGATTTCAAACGATCTTTCACTTCATCCCATAATGCCGCGCCACGTAGTGACTTTTCGACGACAGAATCAATGTGTTTTTTGTCTTTAATCCCTTGGGCACGTAAACCATACGCGACGTTTTCATAAATGCTCATTGGGAATGGGTTCGGCTTTTGGAATACCATGCCAACTTTGATGCGTAGGTCAGAAACGTCGATGTTGCCATAGATATCGTGCTCATCCATGGTTACTTTACCGGTGATTTTGACACCTGCGATTAAATCATTCATGCGGTTTAAGCAACGAAGTAGGGTAGATTTACCACAGCCTGAAGGTCCAATAAGCGCCGTGACTTTCTTTTGTGGAATAGGCAAGTTAATGCTTTTTAGTGCTTGGTTATCGCCGTAAAAAAGATCTAGGTTTTCGATGTTAAATTTATTCATTGTGATATCTCTTTGTCGTGGTAGCCGCTGATAGGGTTATCTAGCCACTACTTATCATTCATTTAAGTTGAATTCGCGTTGGTAAATACGAGCTTATAAATTAGACCTTTGTAAATCAGTAGTTCGCTTTATTGAAGCGGCTAGCGATTAACTTAGTCAGCATGTTGATGAAAAGAACCAACACAATCAGAACAGTAGCGGTACCGTAAGCTTGATTCCATTCATCGACTGAAAATAGCTCAGTCGTCAATTTATAAAGGTGAACGGTTAAGGTACGACCTGAATCAAATAGTGATTCTGGAATACGAGCAACCATACCCGCGGTTAAGAAAACCGGCGCAGATTCACCGATAACACGCCCAATACTTAGAATGACCGACGTTAAAATACCTGGCATTGCACTTGGCAAGATTAAACGCCAGATGGTGTAGATTTTTGACGCGCCAAGGCCATAAGAGCCTTCACGATAGGTTTGTGAAACCGCCATTAATGCTTCTTCGGTCGTACGGATGATGACTGGTAGGATCAAAATACTGAGCGTTAAAGCGCCAGATAAAATTGAGAAACCAAACCCTAGTACTGCCACAAAGAAGGTCATACCAAATAAACCAAAGATGATCGATGGAATACCGGCGAGCGATTCGGTACAAAAACGGATAATTTTAACTAACTTACTGCCCGGTTTGGCGTATTCGGTTAGGTAGATCGCCGTCATAATGCCGAGCGGAGCTGCTACCGCAATGGAGGCAATCACCATATAGATGGTGGCAACGATCATTGGGAAAATACCGTGTTGTTCACCGGTGCGAGTGTAGTCGTCAGTGATGAAGTTCCAATCTACATACTGTAGGCCATTGGATAAAATGTACCAGATAATCCAGAACAAGAACCCAACGGTTAAACCTGCCGAAATCCAAATAAATACATTTAAAATTAAATCTTTATTTTTACGCTGTTTTTTCAGTTTAAGTAAATCTGAGTCTTTTGCGAAATTCATAGTGCTTACCTCGCTTTCTGACGGTTAAGGTACAGAAGAGCAGCATTTAAAATCATGATGAAGGCTAATAGCACCACACCTGTTGCATAAAGCGCGTTGGCGTGAATACCACTTGCGTAAGACATTTCAATGGCAATGTTCGCGGTTAAGGTTCGAGCGGAGTCAAGAATGCCTTCTGGCATGGCCGGTGCATTGCCCATTACCATAATAATGGCCATGGTTTCACCTAACGCGCGGGCGATACCTAAGATGACACCAGTCATGATCCCTGAGCGAGCAGCAGGTAGGAGGATTTTAAATATGGTGAATGTTTTTGAAGCGCCAAGCGCCAGAGATGCTTCTTTATAGGCATGTGGCACGGCGCGAATCGACGTTTCTGAAACGGTGATCACGGTCGGTAGAATCATTACACCTAGCACAATGATACCGGCTAGAATGGTGTTACCGGCGGGCACTTCAAAGATTTGCTGAATTAACGGTACGATGATCACGAGACCAAAGAAGCCGTATACCACCGAGGGAATACCTGCTAATAATTCAACCGCAGGACGAATCACATCCGCAACACGTTTAGGGGCAACTTCAGCAATAAATATTGCGGTTAATAGCCCAACGGGTACGCCAAGAAGAACGGCGCCTAAGGTAGAAACAACCGAGGCGACGATCATGGTGTAAACACCGTACAATGCCGGTGGTAGCCAGTTATCACCTAATACGATGCCAGAAACGCCCACGGCTTTAAACGCAGGGATACTTTCAGCAATGATGAAGTAGGCAATAAGAGCAAGAGAAACGATACCAATGATGGCACTGCCAAGAAATAAGCCGTGGAAAATTTTCTCTTTCCAATCAATGCCTTTTTTCTGGCGTAGGTTGCCATTGTGTTCAGAAGTTTGGCCTTCTGAGTTTGCGACAGTATTCATAAGCTTGTCACTATCTGTTGTTTGGTCACTATAAGTGGCGATGGTCATAATCAAAACTCACATATCGAAAAATGCTTCTACCCATCGTATTTAAAGTCGCAGTTTTGTTGTCGTCGCTGCTAATCTAATTACGGTGGATATGGTAAGTATCCCGAGATGGAAAATAAGCCCAGCCCTTACGAGCTGAGCAATTAAAGTTAAAGGTGTTGCTTAGTGAATGTCGATGTAACCGTTAGACGATACTAATTTTTGAGCATCTTTGGTTAACATCCAATCTAGGAATTTTTGTGTTGTTGGCGTTGGTTTACCTTCGTGGTAAAGCACTAAGAAAGGACGCGCTACTTTATAAGAGCCATTTTTAACGTTAGCAACATTCGCTTCAACACCGTCTACCGCAAGAGGGTGAACCGTATTATCTACAGAGCCTAAAGAGATGTATCCGATTGCGTATGGGTTGCTTGCGACCATGGTTTTAAGGCCACCGTTACCGTTAGCGACTTGAGCACGTTGAGAGATAGCCGATACTTTGATGCCGTTGACTTTCATTTTTAGGCCCATGATGTCTTCAAATGCGCCACGAGTCCCTGATGCGGTATCACGAGTAATAGTTACAATTGGCTTATCTTCACCACCGACTTCTTTCCAGTTAGTAACTTCACCTTTATAAATCTTAGTGATTTGAGCTGCAGTTAAACCTTTTAGGGTATTTTTTGGGTTAACGACAACGGCGATACCATCACGAGCAATCACTTCTTCCTTAAGTGTTGGCTCTTTTTCTTCTGCTTTTAAGTCACGAGAAGACATGCCAAGGTCGGCTGAGTTATTCTTTGCCGCTTTGATACCGGCAGAAGAACCAGGGCCTTGAACTTCGATAAATACATCAGAGTTGGTTTTCATGTATGTTTCAGCAAAGACTTCCATTAACGGAGTAACACTACTTGAACCTACCGCAGAGATAGTTTCTTTGGCTGATACTGGGTTTACTGTTAGTGCGCTTAAAATCGCTAGAGCACTGATTACTGTCTTTTTCATACCTTAGTTTCCTTTATGGCTTCATGCCGTTAAGTCGTTGAGTTGACGAAAGCCACTTTAGGGTTGAATTATGACAGTTGTGTTACATTAATTTGAAACATAGATGACATGAAGAAAATTCTGACATCAATGTTACGGCTTACGCAGCGTTAATTGACGTTTATACCAAGGGATTGTCGAACTTTGGTGATGATTTTTTGAACATGACAATGAAAAGATAGGAACAATATCAAAGCCCTTTTCCCTGTCATATTCCAGAATGTTTGTACCTGGACGATGTACTGGATACGTAGGTATGTAATGACATTGCCAAGTATGGCCAAGAGTTTGAACGCAAAGAATATCAAGCGTTATTAAAGCCAAAGAATAAGCAGTAGTTGGATTATTCTTTGGCTTAAGTTGGTATAGGTGAGGGGAATTACCAGTAGTTCTCAAAGCTAAACTGGCCGGCTTCACGGCGTAAGTGTTTTTTATAGCCCATTTGTTGCAACGTATCACGAGTATCATGGATCATATCTGGGTTGCCACACAGATATAAAAAACTCTCATCGTGACTGAGTTTTACGTGCGCAGCTTGTTCTAAACTACCATCTTGGATTCGCTGAGGAATTCGACCAGATAATGCCCCTGGCGTTTCTTCACGTGAAACAATCGGCACATAGCGCAGTCTACCTTGATAGGTTTTCATTAATGCCATGATTTTATCTTTGTACACGAGTTCTGCTTTCGTACGAACCGCATGCACTAAGACTAAATGTTCAAAGCGTTGACATTGATCTACTTCTTCTAATATGGATAAAAATGGGCCGATTCCGGTTCCCGTTGAAAGCATCCATAAGTCGGTTGCGGTTTCAGGCACTTCGTCAATGGTCATAAAGCCAGCTGGTAAAGTGCCGACTAATATCTGATCACCTTCTTTTATATGGCCGAGTAATGGCGTGAGTTTGCCATCGGGAATTTCAATCACTAAAAATTCCAATTCGATTTGATCGTCGGTGAGATGAGGTTTGTTGACCATAGAATAGGCGCGTCTTACCCATTCACCCTGCTCGTTAAGGGCGGCAAGCTTGCTAAATTGACCGGCGGTGAAAGCAGGAGTTGGAAAGGCGTTAGCGGGAGCTTGGACACGTAGTGAAAATAAGTGGTCATCCCAATCAATGCGTTTGATCACTGTGCCCTTCACAAATCCAAGTGGTGTGTCTTTCATGCGTTTCTCCTCGTTTCTTTCGAAAAATCAACTACTCCAGCATACACCTTGAGTATAGTTTGGCAATTAGGCTTAGCCATCTTGCGCTAAGTTTCAGTGTATCTTCAGCTAATCTTCAGTTTAAGCTCATATGCTGCCGCCATTCTAATTATGGTGTAACTCTTATGTTGACGTTTATTTCTCGTTTATGCGGTTCAGACAGTTTTTATCGACCAAGTGTCAAAGTGACAACCTTGGTGGTATGGCTGGCTTTTTATTATGGCTTTATTCTTAACTTTCCTATCGTGGCTAAAATATTTTCTTTGAGTCAGGATGTCCCTGATTTTTGGTTTCCTTATACGGCGCCTTTTGTTTTACTTTTTGCCTTTATTGTTATTTTTTCCATTTTTGCGTTGCCAATTATTTTAAAACCTTTCTTTATTATTTTGACATTAACTTCAGCGCTGGCTTTGTATGCCGAGCATGAATTTCACGTGTTATTCGATACCTCAATGATCGAGAATGTAATTGAAACTAATGTCTCGGAAATTTTGTTCTATTTTAATGTTCGTTCGGTGCTGTACTTATTAGGTTTTGGGGTCATTCCAAGTCTGTTGCTGTTATGGGTAAAAATTGAGTATAGGCCATCCATTTTTCGCGAGGTTGCGGCGAGAGTTATCTTGGTGTTGGTTGCCTTGGTTGGGATTTCAGTGATCGCGATTACCACTTATAAAGATTACGCTTCGGTTGGGCGAAATAACAAATATCTCAATCGGATGATTATTCCTGCTCATGTTTATGATGCTTATAAATATCTCAGACGTAATTACTTAACCAAACCTTTGCCATACCAATCGTTAGGGGATGATGCCAAGCTGATGCCCACGGAAAATGGTAAGCCGACGCTAGTGGTGATGGTGCTAGGTGAAACGGCGCGCGCCATGAACTTTACTGATAATGGCTATGCTCGCGATACTCAACCGTATACCAAAGATTTAGGGCTCATTTCATTTAAAGATGTGTCATCGTGTGGCACTTATACGGCATTGTCGGTGCCATGTATGTTCTCGAATATGAATCGAACTCAATACAACAAGGCGAAAGCGAATGCGCAAGATAATGCGGTGGACATTATTGCTAAAGCCGGCGTAGAAACGCTGTGGGTTGATAATGATGGTGGGGATAAAGGCGTCGCGCATCATACTCAATTAATCAATATTGATCCTGGAAGTGATGAGACCTTATGTGATGGAAATACCTGCTTTGACCAAGTGATGATTAAGCCGGCAAAGCAATTTATTGAAAAAGATCATAAGAATAAATTAGTCGTTTTGCACGCCATCGGCAGTCACGGGCCGACATATTTCCAGCGTTTTCCTGTGGAAATGGCAAAATTTGCCCCGTGGTGTAATCGTAAAGATATCGAGCAATGTACCGACCAAGAAATTACCAATGTTTATGATAATACTCTGGTATATACTGACTTCTTTTTGGCGCAAGTCATTGAACAATTGAAGGGCTACTCTAAGGACTATAATGTCGCGCTGATGTATGTGTCGGATCATGGTGAGTCATTAGGAGAGAATGGTTTATATTTGCATGGAACGCCTTATGCTATTGCCCCTAAAGAGCAAACCACAGTGCCTTGGTTATTATGGTTGCCAGAGCAATATGCTCAACAAAAACACATTGATGCTGCTTGCGTAAAACAGGAAGCTCAACAACCTAATTATTCACACGATAACTTTTTTCACAGTTTAATCGGGTTGTATGGAGTTGAAACCAAAGATAAGCAAGCAGATTTGGATTTATTTTCAAACTGTCATAGATAAATTTAATAGAGTTTACTAATTAATATGAATGAAAAAATTGTCGTCAAACGTACCGGTATTATGCGTATTATCTTTACCCTAAAGCATAGCTTTAACGGTTTGAAGTGGATGCTAAAAAATGAAGCCGCTTTTCAACAAGAGTTAGTGTTGTTTCTTCCATTAACAGTCTTAGCTTGCTACCTTGATATCAGCGCAGTGCAATCGGTTTTCTTAATTTTATCGTTAATGTTTGTGCTATTTGCTGAAATGGTCAATACCGCCATCGAAGCGGTCGTCGACCGTGTAGGCTTGGAATATCACACTTTATCTGGCGTGGCGAAAAATATTGGTTCTGCAGTGGTGACACTGAGTATGATTATGTCAGCCATGGTGTGGGGTGTGATTGTTTATCCTTTATTTTGATCATGAACTCGATGTCAAATAACCCTTTCACATTGACAGTTTTGAATACGGAAATAGACAAAATGAAATTATTGGTGATTGAAGATTCAGAAGCATTGCGACGAGGTCTTATTGTTGGTTTGAATAACCTCGGCTTCACTGTTGATGAAACGGGTGATGGTTCTGTCGGTTTAACGATGGCACTGAATCATCAATATGATTTAATTATTCTCGATTTAATGCTGCCCAATGTCGATGGTATGAGTATTTTGCGTACCATGCGTCAACAAGGTATTCAGACTAAGGTACTCATACTCTCGGCTAAGACACTTCCTCAAGATAAAATTGATGGTTTAATGCAAGGCGCGGATGACTACTTAACCAAACCATTCTCGTTTGAAGAATTACATGCGCGTATTTTGGCGATCTTACGCCGCGGGCAATTACTACAACAAGGCAATAGTCATCAAGTTGGAGGGTTTTGTTTAGACCTTGAAACCAAAAGTTTCAGCTACCAAAATCAAGAGCTCGAATTGACTCGTAATGAATTTAAAATCATTGAATGTTTATTTTCAGCCAAAGGTCGAGTAGTGAATGTGGAAATGATCAGCGAAGCCGTTGTTGGGACGTTTGATTACTTATCGAAAAATACCATCGAGTCGCACTTATCGTCGGTGCGAAAAAAAGCCCGAGCATTAGGGGGCGTTTTACCGGTTAAAAATAAACGCGGGTTTGGCTATTTCGTTGAAGAGACGAAGTAATGATTATTCCTGTGCGAGCGTCATCGATTAAGCGCAACTTAGTGAATTCTATTTCGGTGGTGTTTGGGATTATTATTTTTGCCGTTTACCTTTCAATAGATTTAAGCCTAGATAGCTGGGTTGATAATCAATTCGATAAGTCGCTGATCAATAAAGCGAACTATATGAAATCGTTAGTTAAGGTTTCAAATGGACATTTAGATTTCGATGATAAGGTGATTTCGGACTATGAAGATGAAGACATCTACTATTATCAACTCTGGACTCAAAATCAAAGTTTAAAGCGGTCTCAATCGTTAACTGAATACCCTGATATTGAGCTGTTAAAACTTTCACTGCCATTAAATACCAATCAATTACTGGATGTCACCTTGCCAAATGGGGAAGAGGGAAGAGCGTTTCTTTCCCATTTTTTACCAGAATCCGAACAGCTTTCGGTGACACATGAACACCCGGTTTATTTAACAATCTATCAATCAACTAATTCGCTAGAGCATATGTTAATGTTGGTCGATACCTTATTGATTGTGACGTTTTTTATCTCCATCGTTGTGATGCGTTACATATCAGTGCGTATTGTAGATAAAGGATTAAAACCATTACAAACGATCAATGCTGAAATTAAGAAAATTAAAATTGATGATCAAAATTCAGTGACAGAGATTCCGACACCTTACTTGCAAGTAGAAGAAATCGAGCCGATCCGCAAAGAGTTAAATACCTTTATTAAAGCCAATCAGGCGTTTTTACAAAATGAAAAGCGCTTAACAGGCGATATTGCTCATGAGTTAAAAACCCCAATTGCAGAAATAATGAGTTTGAGTGAAGTCTATATTCATTATCCTGATGATGAACGTATCGGAGCAACCTATAAACAAGATATGCTTAAAATTGCTCAGCGAATGAAAAAAATTGTCGATAATTTATTGCTATTACAGCGAACGACATCAGCGAC
Organism: Vibrio rumoiensis; assembly: GCF_002218045.2. Taxonomy (NCBI): domain Bacteria; kingdom Pseudomonadati; phylum Pseudomonadota; class Gammaproteobacteria; order Vibrionales; family Vibrionaceae; genus Vibrio; species Vibrio rumoiensis. The sequence goes on along the minus strand of NZ_AP018686.1, from coordinate 1,040,384 downwards.
GATTCAAATTGAGCACGAGGTGATAGATCTATACCAACTCACCACCGAGGTGATAGAAGAGCTGGCTTTTAAGTTTGAGAGCGTCAGTGAGCGCGTGCATATCGATATTGAGCAGTCATTGGTCGTTGGTGATTCATTTTCACTCCACACGATTTTGGTGAATTTGATTGATAATGCTTTATTTTATAGCCCAGATAACTCAGTCGTTACGGTAGTATTAACAGAACATCAAGGCTCACTTGTATTAGAAGTAAGAAACCAAGTACGTAATGAATTAACGGCTCAAGATATATCACAGTTATTAGAGCCTATGTATCAGGTCGATCAATCGAGAACCTCAAATGACCGCTACGGTTTAGGATTATCGATTGTTAATAATCTTTGTGGGCTAAATGGCTACAAGATTGAGGTGAGTTATCAAGCGCCTGAAATTTGCTTTCGTATTCATTCGTTAGATAAAGGGGATGATGAAATGAGGAAAGAAAGTTAAATAAACTGTTCTGTTTTTGTTTGGGATGGTTACTGTCATCATAACGGTGTATTCGGTTTTACCGTGTACCCTTCAACCCCCCTTTGATGCCCACGAAATATTATAATTTGGGCATAGTTAACCTAGCTTATCTCTTTATTGAGTAAGCTAGGTTTTTTTATACCTTTGAAGTACGTAGGTTGATTAGTTTGTCGGACGGATAAACGGCATATGGCGGTTTACGTCTTTATACAATAAGTAGCGGAACGGGCCAGGACCACCGGCATAGCAAGATTGTGGACAGAAAGCACGAAGCCACATAAAATCACCCGCTTCCACTTCAACCCATTGTTGATTTAAGTGATAGACCGCTTTGCCTTCTAGGACATAAAGCCCATGTTCCATTACGTGTGTTTCATCAAATGGAATGACACCACCTGGTTGGAAAGTCACGATGTTAACGTGCATATCGTGGCGCATATCGGTTGAATCAACAAAGCGAGTTGTCGCCCAAGCATCATCGGTTTCTGGCATTGGAATCGGCTCAATGTCATTTTCATTGGTCACGAAAGCTTCGGGTACTTCTAAACCTTCCACATATTGATACGCCTTACGCACCCAGTGAAATTTAACCGGTTGATTGCTGTTATTATGTACCGTCCAATTGCATTTTGGTGGCAGGTAAGCATAACCACCTTCGGTCATGTGATGTTTTTCGCCTTCAATAGTAATGTCCATTTCACCTGCGACCACGAACAATACGCCTTGAGCCGCTGGATCGAGTTCAGGTTTATTGGAACCACCACCGGCTTCAATTTCGACAATATACTGAGAAAACGTTTCGGAAAAACCACTCAAAGGGCGAGCGATCACCCACATGCGCATCCCTTCCCAGAAAGGTAAAAAGCTGGTCACGATATCGCTATAAACGCCTTTAGGGATAATTGCGTAAGCTTCGGTTAATACTGCGCGATCCGATAACAGTTGAGTTTGCGGAGGTAAGCCTCCCTGCGGAGAATAATAGCTGTGTTTATTGGTCATTCTTGTGATCCTTCATACAAGAGAGTGAAGATATATCCATCGTATTTGAAGCTGCAGCTTTGCTGCCGGCGGTTCATTCACTTGTCGCCTCACTGCAACTCTAATTACTTTGAGTGTAGATTTATTATGCGCTTCACAGTTGTAATTTAAAAATTAAATAATTTAATTACTATTAGTGGGAAATCCACTAGATTAATTGATTTAAAGAGTCGGATGAGGTGATAGATGAATACAACATTAGATCCTGTGTTATTGCGCAGCTTAATCGCGGTTGTGGATACGGGGAGTTTTACTCGTGCTGCCGATAGTACCCACTTAACTCAATCGACGATTAGCCAGCAGATCCGCAAGCTTGAAGCACAATTAGACTGCGAGTTATTGGTGCGTAAAAAGCGCTACGCGACTCCTACAATGGAAGGTGAACGCATTGTTAGCCATGCTCGCCGAATTCTTGCCATGATGGAAGAAGCAATCGCCGAAACTGTGAGTACTGCAGAGCAAAGACCAATTAAACTCGGAGTCCCTGAAGATTTCGCCACGCATGAGTTAGTTCCGACGTTATCTTTGTTTGCCAAAGCTTTTCCTGAAACGCGTTTAGAAGTAAAAAGTGGCATGTGCAGCGATATATGGACTCAGTTTCAAAATAACGAGTTAGATATAGCACTGGTTAAACACCGCCCAGACAGCGCGCATGGTATCGCTAAATGGGCGGAACCTTTGTGCTGGATTGATGGCTATTCATTACATAGTTTAGACAAGGAGATCGTTCCTTTGGTTGGTCTGCCCAGCACAGGATTGTATCGAAGTGAAATGTCACACACGTTAGATTCCCTAGGACGACGTTGGCGCATGGCCTATATTACAACCAGTTTATCAGGCGTTGGTTGCGCTGTAGAGGCGGGACTAGGACTTTCTTTATTGCCAAAACGTTTAGTTACCCCTTTGCATCGAGTGCTTACCCAAGATGATGGTTTACCGAATATTGCACCACTTGATTTGATTTTGCATGTTCAACCTCAATTAACGAATCAAAGTAAGTTATTGGCTGAACACTTAATAGAAGCCTGCAACAAAATATATCAATTGGTTTAGTTCGTTTTTAAGTATTCTTGTTTAAGTAATGTTCAATAAATTCTTGAAGTGGTATCGGTCTGCCATAAAAATAACCTTGGATGTAGTCAACATCATGGGTTTTTAAGTAGTCTAATTGTTCTTGTGTTTCGACACCTTCCGCGACGATAGCCAAGTTTAACCTTTTGGCTAAATCGATGATGTTGTCCACTAATGGGGCCGCGATGGCATCAGAACCAATTAAATCGATAAAACTCTTATCTATTTTTATAAAATCAAAGTTTAAATTTTTGATGTATGACAGCGTTGAGTGGCCAGTACCAAAATCATCAATCGCCATTTTGATGCCCATCTTATGTAACGTATCAAATACCGATCGAACTTCACCGTAATTGTCGATAGGTTGTCTTTCTGTTAGCTCTAAAACAACATGAGCTTTGGCATTGAGCGAGCTATTTATATATTTTTCACAACTGGTAATGAGAGATGATTGGTTTACTTGAGCAAAATGTTGAGCACTAATATTGAAACCGATATGAAAGCCGCTAGGTATTTTGTCTTCTACTGATGCGAGTTGATGGAAGGTGTTTTCCATCAATTGAGTTGTCATTGGAATAATGAGACCAGAAGCTTCGGCTAACGGTATGAATACATCCGGGTAAACAAGGCCTAGGTGTTTATTATTCCAACGAATGAGTATTTCAAGTCCCGATAATTCACCATTTGAGTCAATCACTGGTTGTGCGTAAGGGGTAAATTCATTATCAGCAAGGCTTTCTTTCATAATAAGCAAGCTAGAGTTTTTTTGAGCATTCAATAAAACATAGCGACCGATGATTAAAGAAATGACGGCAATAAATAAAATGATAATGGTGTAATTGGTAATAATGTTATTAATATAATCACTAGGTGATGCATTTGATGTGACACTAAAGTGATATTTTTCAGAGGTAACAATGAGATTACTTTTTGGTGGATTATTATGGATGACCCCATTTTTATCAAACAATATTGTTGAGGATTGAATTTGATAATCATCACTATCACCAAGGTTTTTGAGAATAGAGTAGAATACTTTTCCATTAATGGTGATTAACACGCCATTGCCATTATTAACTTCTTTAATGGCACCAATAACTTCCCCCGGAGTTAGAATTGAGGACTCTACAATAGACAACTTATTATTGGGTTTGCCTAGAGGCACGTAGGCAACTTGTTCTATACGAGGATTGGTAGAGCAGGTGACAACATTGTTCTTTACGATATTAAGCGTTTGAAATTCAGCATATTCGATGATGATATCGACAAGCTTTTGTTGAGTGGTTGCACAAGCGCTATCAATAAAAGGTTTGGCACGTTGAATAATTTCATCGGTGTCGTGTAATTTACCTTCAATTATTAACATAACCGCATTGAGCCGTTTAAGGATGGTACTATCATAGGATTGTATAGATTGGACAACGATAATCCCCGTACCGAATATAAATATTCCAACGGTAGCAACGGTTGCGAAAAACCATTGTCTGTATCTTAATATATTCTTAATTTTATTATTCATAGCTACATAGAGAAATATAGGTAACGGTATGAACCGATTATGTCCATTATCCTTACTTATAGCAATGACTATTTTGTCAATAAATATATGTTATTCTAGGGTGTTTCCGCTCAACTATTCATCATGTCAATCATAATGTATCTTCATACATTATGATGCAGTTAGAAGGGGAATGATTCTTTACTAAAGAAGTAAAATTAAATATTACGTCCAATCAAGCGTTAAAATAAACAATTAAAGCAATTAATGATACCAAGTGCCCAGCTTTCCTCTCTATTCATTCTCGTATTAATAATGAATAAAGTTAGATTAGATAGGCTTGATGAGGTTAACGGCTGGCTGTTTGTGAGGGCAAACTAGGGTCATTATTTAATACCCTTGAAACGGTTGAAGAGGATGTCCCTGTCTTTTTTGCAATGTCTTTTATGGTAGGCACGATAAACTTCCTAAATATTTTCTTTAGGATAACATGTCAAATTGGTACAAAAAGTGATCGATAATACAATAAATTTATCTATTTCGTCTGTGAATAGAAGCCAGATCGATGCAATACGCTTTTCTGTTTAGTCAGATCTGTTTAGTCAGAAAAATTATGGCTCTTAACTAAAATATTTTTCAATAAACTCTTCCAATGGAATTGGTCTACTGTAGTAGTAGCCTTGAATTAAATCGACATTCTTGCTTTTTAAATAATCCAACTGTTCTTGTGTTTCAACACCTTCCGCTACGATGCTTAAGTTTAACCTTTGTGATAAGTCGATAATGTTATCTACTAGAGGAGCGGATATCGCATCAGTTCCGATAAAATCAATAAAGCTTTTATCGATTTTGATAAAGTCAAAGCTCAGTTTTTGTATATAAGTCAGAGTAGAGTGGCCTGTACCAAAGTCATCAACGGCCATTTTAACATTCATCTTATGCAGCGCGTCAAAGACTAGTTGGGTGTCATCATAGTTTTCGATCGAATTTCTTTCCGTCAGCTCTAATGTTAAATGCACTTTTCCTGCGAGAGAATCTTCTGAGAACAGTTTGCAAGACTCGATAAGATCGTTTTGATTTTTAGGATCAAAGTGTTGTGCGCTGATATTGAATCCGATGTGGAATCCATTAGGGATTGTCTCTTCGCAGGATTTAAACACATCATAAGAGCTAGAAAGGAGCTGCTTAGTCATTGGAATAATTAGGCCTGATTCTTCTGCAAGAGGAATAAATTGATCTGGATAAATAAAGCCAATGTGTTTGTTTTTCCAGCGCATCAATATTTCACAACCAGTCAAATTACCAGAAGTATCCATAATGGGCTGAGCGAAAGGAACGAATTCATTTTTCTTAATAGCATTCTTCATAAAAGAAAGAGAGGAGTTCTTTACGGCACTTGAGTGAATATATTTTCCTATCGCAACTGAGATAAGAGCAAAAAAGATAATAATGCCCAAATAATGCTCTAAGAGGTTATTTAGATAGTAGTTATATTTTGTGGTTTCTTTTATTGTGTAACCATACTCTTTAGATCGGATCTCATGTGTGTTCTTGGTATCTTTTTTATCGTACACCTGACCATTTTTATCAATTTCGATGTTATCTGCTTTAATTCTGAAATGTTGGTGTTTGTCAGAAATATATTCGAGAGAAGAGTATATATCTTGGGCGCTAAAGGTTGCTAATACTCCAGACCCTTTATATAGGTCATTGATATAAAATACAATGTCGCCAGGGTGAATCACTTTTGAGATAGTAATATGCAGAATACCATTAGACACATCATACACTGGTGAGTGGTTGACCATGCGCGGGTTGTTAGAGCAGGTGACATTATTATCTTTAACGATATTAATGGTTTGAAATTGGTTGTATAACATTTTGATATCAACCAGATTTTGCCTCTCACAAGGCTGATCAAGCAGTTCGTGAATATCTGAAAAAACCACTTTTTTATCATTCAGCTTACGGTCAATCACGTTAACGGCTAAGTTTAACCGTTGAATAAGGTTTTCATCATAAGAATGGATTGATTGCGCTGTAATGATTAATACCCCTAATACCAATATTAATAAAGTACTAGAAATAGAATAAAACCATGGGTTATAGGCCAGATTGGTTTTCATGTGTTTTTTCATTGGCTTTCTTTATATGTAATACAGCAAGGAAAAAGGAACGTTTTTGCCACAAAGCATTGACGCTCTTGTGACTTTTATTATTGATTTTATTATTAACTTTTGATTATAGGTTTATATGGACTTTAAGTAAATAAATTAAAACATACAAGATTATTATTAAATTAATCACCCATAATGGTTAATTATAAAAGTATTATTTTGCTCTTATTGTTTTTAAATTAAGTTCGTTATTATTGTTGGATATATTTCTTCTCGGTGGCTACACATCGTCATCACTTAACTAAAAGAGATCGCTATTATGACAATAGTCAATGATTCCCCAATGAACGCTGTTGCCAGTATCTTAAAACATAAACCGAATTTTAAGCCTAAAGCCGCTTTCATCCTTGGATCTGGTCTTGGTTTTCTCTTCATTCCATTTCACTCTTAATAATTTAGCTCATAAAATGAACGATCGAATTCAAGCTTTATTCCCTCAATAACTATATAAATATCAGTCTATTAAATTGATGCTCCTCGTTTTATTCCATAGTTAATGCTAACCGAATGACTTCTTTGATAAGCCTGATCATCCAAGATTTCAGCAGTTTTTGTCGATGTTACTTTAATAAGCAAGATTATTATTGAGAGAATAAAACCAGCCGGTCACAAAGGTTGGTTTTTGTTGTTTTTATGTTGCTATCGTGTTGGTTTTATGAATAAGATTAGTGAGGTATTGGAGAGCTCGTATGAAAATAAGTGGTTTTACACTCATTGAGTTAGTTGTTGTGATTCTTATCCTTGGTATTTTAGCGGTAACGGCGGCACCTAAATTTTTGGATATCACAACAGATGCTCATGTGGCGAAAAATAATGCGAATGGTGCAGCATTTAAAAGTGCCATTCAATTAGCATCAGCTAAAGCTATGATAGCTAGCTCGCGAGGAGTCAGCTTTGATGATCTTTCGATTACGGGTAATACTGCTGCTGGTAAATTAGATTTCAACTCAAATGGTTATCCGATACAACAGTATTTTCGTGTTGAGGAGAACCCGAAGTTAAATAATGTTGTTGATTGTAAAGCCGTGTGGAATGTCATATTAGATGATGCACCGACTCTTTCAAACTTGTCCGATAGTAGCGTATCAGACTATCAAGCTATTTATATTCGAAATGAACAATGCCTTTATAAATATAACCGACTACCGACACTCTCTATTTACTATGACTCTCGAAATGGACAAGTGATCATTGACGATGATCCTGATAATTAGCCGATTATTCCGCTAATTTTAATAAATGCCTAACCGCTTCCATGTGTTGAGGGTAGCCACCAAATTCTTGCTGTTTGTCCTCGGTCATTTGATATAAGTCATCCGGTAACTTCCAATATAATATCGAGGTATACAACATCTCGGTGAGCGGTTTATACACTTCGATTTCGTAAGCCATCGCTAATTGTTCGCGCACCGCTTCACATTCATCTGGTGTGTGAGTCGGTTGTGAAAGCGCTTGAATGGCATCTTGATAAAGCTGGCTTTGCTGCAATTTTTCCATTACTGGCAGGTTGTCTTTCGCTTTCTCTGTAAGCGAAGCATGTATCAGGTTCAGCCAGTGATCTTTGGTGAGCTCATCATCAGACACATCATCAAGTTGATGCTTAATTTTCTTTTCAATGGCTTTTTGATACTGCTTTAAAACCTTTCTCACGGTTTGAAAAGGAAGTAAGTACTCACGTGAAAGTTCAACAATTAATTTATGAAATCCGCCGTTGGGCAAATGTAAATTGGCTTTTAAAGTGGCGATGGCGTGTTGTTGAGGTGTGAGAGTGAGTTCAGTCATGATGATGGTCTTATCGATCTTATGGGTCGTGTTTAATGTCTATTATGCCATGTTTATCCTATTGAGTTTCTATTAATGTTGAGCATGGATTGAGTCATTTCACGCTATGGTGCGATGATACATTCGCGAATGTCATGTGCCTTTTGACTCCCCTGTTGATTCCCATAAACAGTGCAAGCTTTCATCCGTCTCATCAGCTTTCCGAGCAATATCACTTTTTTGGTGAGTTGTGCGATTTTCATGCACCACAATAGACCATTTAGTGGGGAAGTTGGGGGGAGATAGCTTGTATATCTATATAAATGAATAAGTTACCTCTCTGGCATGCTCCTTGCTGTTGAATAAGTAACCCAATATGTATTTGGTTACTTATCAAGGAGCGATATCTATATGAACAAAAAAGTAAAGACCCAATCGTTAGCCACTCGCCTCAAGTTGTTAGCTGGTAGTGCAGCGATCAGTGCGTGTGCGTTTAGCGTTCAAGCCGCTGATACTATTAAAGTCGGTGTGCTTCATTCTCTATCAGGCACTATGGCAATCAGCGAAACCACATTGAAAGACACCGTTTTAATGCTGATTGACGAACAAAACAAAAAAGGCGGCGTATTAGGTAAGAAATTGGAACCTGTGGTGGTTGACCCTGCATCTAATTGGCCAATGTACGCTGAAAAAGCACGTGAGTTGATTGAAAAAGATAAAGTGGCGGTGACTTTTGGTGGTTGGACTTCTGCTTCTCGTAAAGCCATGTTACCGGTGTTTGAGCAAGACAACAGTATCTTGTTTTATCCGGTTCAATATGAAGGCCAAGAGTCGTCGAAAAATATTTTCTATACTGGTGCCGCGCCAAACCAACAAGCGATTCCTGCGGTTGACTATCTGATCAACGAACTGGGCGTTAAACGTTTTGTCCTCGCTGGTACCGATTATGTTTACCCACGTACCACCAATAAAATCCTTGCCGCTTATTTGAAAAGTAAAGGCGTGGCAGATTCTGACATTATGGTGAATTACACTCCATTTGGTCACTCTGATTGGCAGTCGATCGTGTCTAATATCAAAAAATTCGGTTCAGAAGGCAAGAAAACCGCGGTGGTTTCCACCATTAATGGTGATGCCAATGTACCCTTTTATAAAGAGCTAGCGGCGCAAGGTGTGTCATCGGAAGATGTTCCTGTGATTGCTTTCTCGGTTGGGGAAGAAGAACTATCGGGTATGGATACCTCTGCATTGGTTGGTCACTTAGCAGCATGGAACTACTTCATGAGTGTCGATTCTGAAGCCAACGATGCCTTCATTGATACATGGCATAAATATATCAAAGACGATAAACGCGTGACGAATGATCCGATGGAAGCCACATATATTGGTTTTAATTTATGGGTGAAAGCAGTTGAGAAAGCGGGGACAACCGATACTGCGAAAGTGAGCGATGCGATCATTGGGTTATCGGTTCCTAATTTAACTGGCGGTTCGGCGACGATGCTGGCTAACCACCACATTACTAAGCCGGTTGTCATTGGGGAAATCCAAGATAACGGTCAATTTGATGTGGTTTGGGAAACGGAAAAAGAAGTCAAAGGCGATGCATGGTCTGACTTTTTACCAAGTTCTGAGCACTTAATTTCGGATTGGACGGCACCTATCATGTGTGGCAGTTACAACACCGAAACTAAGCAATGTTTAGGCGGTGAAGCGAAATAAATCGATAAGCCTCATTAGGTCGTTAGTGACGTAATGAGGCTTTTTTGTTAGGCCTTCACATCGTGAGGAGGGATAGCAAAAAATGGAAAAAGTTTGACTGCCATGGATAGGACATAATGAAAATAAAACACTCTTTAATTCATCACCCCAAGCCTCGAATAGATCTATTAATCAGCGTGATGTTGATGATGTTCTTGAGCTTATTTAGTTCGCTTTCGCTTGCACAGACCGCTTCGATCCAGTCTCTTTCAGATATTCGTTCGGCCTTATTATCGAAAAAGAACTCGGTGAAACAAGAAGCCATTGAATGGTTAGAGCAATCACCGAATACTGAACAATCTAAAGCCATTTTAAGCCCTTGGTTAGAAGGCGACCTTTATTACCGTAGAGCGGATGATGCTTTATTTGTTATCTCTAATCTGAAAAAAGGTAAAACGGCGCAACCTCTTCTCGGTGATAATAATAGTATCGCGTCGGTTGTGATTGAAAATCCCCGTGATTTTTCAAAAGTGCGCACCAATAACTCATTGCGCTCTGACATTCGAGATGTGATCGCACGAATTGATATTAACGCCAAACCTGTGACGGTTCGCCTGCAAGCGGTTAATAGTTTGCTTGGAACGACCAACCCGAAAACCATTGAGAAAATTGCTCAACAATTACAGGTGGAAAGCGATAGTGAAGTGCGACAATCACTTGAACTGGCTTTGGCGATGAATCAAGTTCAGACCAGCACGAATGCCGCAGAAAAACTCGATGCCATTGAAGTGATTGCCAGCTCAAAGCAGCAAGAAGTGTATGGCATCTTGAGTCAAGTGATGAACAATGATTCGGACTCAACCGTAGCGGAAGCCGCTAAGCTAGGATTGAACCAATATAAGCAAACCCAAAGCTTTTATGGTGGCCTAGAAACGGTCTTTTTTGGCTTGAGTTTGGGCTCGGTTTTAGTGTTAGCAGGCATTGGATTGGCGATCACCTTTGGGGTGATGGGCGTGATCAATATGGCGCATGGTGAGCTCATTATGATAGGGGCTTATACCACTTATGTGATGCAACAAATCATGCCCAATAATATTGGCTTAGCTTTAGTGTTGTCAGTCCCCGCTGCTTTTGCGGTTTCCGGTTTGGTCGGTATTGCGATCGAACGTACCGTGATTCGACGTTTATATGGGCGTCCGCTTGAAACTTTGCTCGCCACCTTTGGTATTAGCTTGATTTTACAACAAGCGGTGCGCAGTATTTTCTCCCCTTTAAACCGCTCGGTGAGCACGCCAGATTGGATGGCCGGCGCGTTACAAATCAACCCGATGTTATCTCTGACTTATAACCGCTTATACATCATTATCTTCTGTTTTATGGTCTTCCTTGCTCTAGTCGCCATTCTCAAGAAAACCCCACTGGGCTTGCAGGTTCGCGCGGTGTCGCAAAATCGAGCGATGGCTCGCTCTATGGGGGTACGTTCTGAACGTGTCGATGCGATGACGTTTGGTTTAGGCTCGGGCATTGCTGGCGTCGCTGGTGTCGCGTTATCTCAATTAACCAACGTTGGACCGAACATGGGACAAAACTACATTATTGATTCTTTCATGGTGGTGGTGTTCGGTGGTGTTGGGAACCTATGGGGAACCTTGGTGGCAGGCTTAACGTTAGGGTTGTTTAATAAGATTTTAGAACCATGGGCAGGCGCAGTATTAGCGAAAATTTTAGTATTGGTTTTCATTATTTTATTCATTCAAAAACGTCCGAAAGGATTATTTCCTCAACGTGGCCGCGCGGCAGAATAAGGAGGCATTATGACGAGTGTAGTAGTAAGCAATTCAATGAGTAGCCCGTCGAACTTTGCAAGCCGTCGGTCTTTTATCGCCTCAGATACAGGCGGAAAAATCACGATTGTATTTTTATTGGCTTTAGCCATTGTGGTGCCATTTTTAAACCTAGTGGTGCCAGAAAGTAATCTATTTCATGTGAGTTCATTTACTGTGACTCAAATGGGTAAATATTTATCCTACGCGTTGGTGGCATTAGCGGTCGACCTTATCTGGGGGTATTTAGGTATTTTAAGTTTAGGTCACGGCGCTTTCTTTGCGCTAGGCGGTTATGCGATGGGGATGTACCTCACTCGTGAAATTGGCGACCGTGGTGTCTATGGCAACCCGTTATTACCAGACTTTATGGTGTCACTTAACTGGCAAGAACTGCCTTGGTTTTGGCATGGTTTTGATCACTTTGCTTTTGCCGCCTTAATGATCATGTTGGTGCCCGGTGTGTTGGCGTTCGTGTTTGGTTTTTTAGCGTTTCGCTCACGGGTGTCTGGCGTTTATCTTTCAATTATGACCCAAGCACTGACTTACGCATTAATGTTAGCCTTTTCCCGTAATGAAATGGGTTTTGGCGGCAGCAGTGGTTTAACCGGTTTTAAAGATGTACTTGGGTTTAGTTTGGAACAAGACACCACCAAAGTGGGCTTATTGGTGACAACCATTGTGGCGTTGATCATTGGTTATTTGATATGTCGCTTAGTGATTGCCAGTCGTTTAGGGCGAGTCGCGATGGCCATTCGTGATGCGGAATTACGAACTCGATTTACCGGTTATGACGTCGATAGCATTAAGCTTTGGGTGTTTGTCCTTTCTGCAGTATTAGCGGGTATTGCTGGCGCGTTGTATGTCACCCAAGCCGGCAGCACCAGCGCGGCTCAATTTGCGCCAATTAATTCAATTGAGATTGTGGTGTGGGTAGCGTTAGGTGGCCGAGCAACATTGTTTGGCGCGGTGGTGGGTGCTTTGATGATTAACTACGCCAAAAGTTGGTTTACGGTGGAGTTTCCGGAGGTCTGGTTATTTGCTCTCGGTGGCATTTTTGTACTTTCAACCATGTACCTACCTAAAGGTGTTATGGGCGCATTATCTGAAAAATGGGCCAATAAAAACGCATCTTCAAGCGACAAAGTGAATAAGAATAATCCAAATGAGGTGCCATCATGAGTGCATTAGAGTCGGTTGTCACACCAATCAGAAAAGTCGGTGAAGGCTTTGAAAAATTCACGCGCCGTGATGAAGTTTTTGATTTCTTAAAACCGGTCAACCACCCACTGATTGATACTCGCCACAACATCATGTTGTACATGGAAGGGGTATCGGTTTCTTTTGACGGTTTTAAAGCAATTAACGATTTAAATCTGTATATCAAACAAGGAGAACTAAGATGCATCATCGGACCAAACGGCGCAGGAAAAACCACAATGATGGACATCATTACGGGCAAGACGCGCCCCGATCAAGGGAAGGTGTGGTTAGGTTCAAAGACCAACTTGTTGACTATGTCCGAAGCACAAATCGCTAACGCGGGTGTTGGGCGTAAGTTTCAGCAACCGACAGTGTTTGAAAGCTTAACCGTTTGGAATAATTTGGAATTGGCCATGACCGGGACTCGTTCGGTTTGGTCAACCTTTACCGCTAAATTAACCGGCGAGCAAAGTGATGAGATCGACGGGGTTTTATCTTTGATTGGTCTTGAACAATGTCGAAACCTGTTAGCCGGTGTGCTTTCTCATGGTCAAAAACAATGGCTAGAAATCGGTATGTTATTGATGCAAAAACCCAAGTTATTGCTCGTCGATGAACCTGTAACCGGCATGACTCACCAAGAAATGGATCGTACCGCTGAATTGCTGCAATCTTTGGCGGGTAAACACTCTGTAGTCGTGGTGGAGCATGATATGGAGTTTGTGCGATCAATTGCCGATCAGGTCACGGTACTTCATCAAGGGCATGTCTTAGCGGAAGGTAATATGGATCAAATCCAGTCGCATGCAGAAGTGAAACGCGTCTACTTGGGAGAATAAGGATGTTAAAAATAGAAGGCGTTAACCAATTCTATGGCGAAAGTCATATCCTATGGGATCTCGATGTTGAGGTTGAAAAAGGCAAATGCACCGTGTTGATGGGGCGTAATGGGGTAGGTAAAACCACGTTACTGCAATGTATTATGGGATTAAACCCAATTAAAAGCGGCGATATTGTATTTAAAGGGCAAAGCATCAAAAAAGCCTCAACTGAGCAACGGCCACATCTTGGTATTGGCTATGTGCCACAAGGTCGCCAAATTTTTCCTATGTTAACGGTACAAGAAAACTTAGAGATCGGTTTGCCGGTTCGTAAGCGAGGCGATCGTAAGATCCCCGATTTTATCTTTGAACTGTTTCCCGTGTTAAAGGAAATGTTGCACCGGAGAGGCGGCGATTTATCGGGGGGGCAACAACAGCAATTGTCGATTGGTCGAGCGTTGGTGGTTGAGCCCGATTTATTGATTTTGGATGAGCCAACGGAAGGTATTCAGCCGAATATCGTTCAAGAAATTGGCGATATTATTAAAACTTTAAATGATAAGCATGGCTTAACTGTGTTGCTGGTGGAGCAGAAGTTGCCGTTTGCCCGTAAAGTAGGGCATAACTTTTGTTTGCTTGACCGAGGTAAAGCGGTCGCAAAAGGGCAAATGGAAGCGTTGAACGAACAACTGATTAAAGAGCATTTAACGGTTTAGCTTTTCTTAAGTAACCATTAAATCTTAAATTACTTGGGTATAAGGCCTCTCCGGCGATATTGGGAATTATCTAATATTCGTTGAGGGGCTTTTTATTTTATAGGGTTTGAATAATAAATAGGCAAATTGAATTTTATACCTACTAGATGTAAATATAATGTTTCGCGCCATAAGAAAAATAGATATATTGCGCAGGACATAAGGTGTTGGCGTCAGTATTTTTATCCCGATGGCTGGCCAGTTTCTTATCAAGGATAAGCATCCATTCACTGATGGCAATAATAGTCTGCAATGTAAGGAATCGACTATGGCTGTAGAAAATAAGATTGAATCTGTATCTAGCGCGCAAAGTACCTTAGCGACACCCGTTTCCGCTAACTGGCTAACCGACAATACGGACTTGTTGGTTCAATATGGGGTTAATATTCTTTCAGCGCTTTGCATCCTATTCGTGGGCAGTTTTTTAGTTAAATTTATCCACAAAGGTGTGGTGAATTTACTGGAAACAAAACGTGTTGATTCTACCGTCGTTCAATTTATTGGTAGCCTTGTTCGTTATGCTTTGCTGGTGATGGTGTTTATTGCTGCATTAAATACCATGGGCGTTGAAATGGCGGCGGTGATCGCTGTACTCGCTTCTGCCAGCCTTGCGGTTGGGTTAGCGTTAAAAGGGTCGCTTTCTAATTTTGCATCTGGTGTATTAATCGTGATCTTTCGCCCTTTTAAAAGCAAAGATTTTATTGAAGTTGGTAAGGTTTCTGGCACCGTTCAAGCGATTGAAATCTTTCATACCGTGTTAACCACCGGCGATAATAAAATGGTCGCGATACCGAATCGTTTGGTGATGTCTCAGCCTATCGTGAATTTTTCGAAGCATAAGATCCGCCGTATTAATTTTGAAATTGGCGTGTCTTACAAGTCAGATCTGCAAAAGACCAAACAAGTCCTTGCACGTGTTCTTGAATCGGAAGAGCGCATTCTTTCTTTACCCGCCCCAACAATTGGCGTATCGGCACTTGCGAATTCTTCGGTCAATATTGCGGTTCGCCCTTGGGTGAAATCAGAAGAATATTGGAAAGTATACTACGACACCTTGCAGGCGATAAAAGAAGAGTTAGACAAAGAAGGCATCCAAATCCCATATCCTCAAGTGGATATGCATATTAAGCCATGATGAATAGCGCTGTCGTTGGTTAGGCAGCGTCATAGTTTAAGTGATACGACATCTTTTTTTATTGGCCTCTAAATCTTATGTGGATTTAGAGGCCAATTTTTTTATGTGCAAAGGAAAGCCCAGTTCTCATATAACTCATTGATGTTTTATTCTTTATTGTAAAGCCATTATGACTAACTAAACTTAATTGACGGGTTCATGACCGAAAATAATCAATAGAAGTGATATTGTCATTTTCAATAGATAGAAATACATGGGTGCATTTTTCTGAAAGCACTGAGTAAAATAAAAATTCGAGAAGGGAAGTGTTATGGCGACGAAAAAAGCATTTTATGCCGCGTTGATTTGTGGGTTGTTATTGATTGGCTGTGCGAGTACCGGTTCAGATTCTAATTCCAGTTCGCAATCCACGAGCGAAAAAGCCCAAACAACCAGCGATTGTGCAGCTTCGGGGCAAAAAAGTTATGAAATGGCCAGTGGCAGTATTATTTGTTATTAATCTTTCGTCTTATGGCTTTTCTTTTAGCTTAAAAAAACAAGGGTAGGGTTTTGATGAATCAACATGAAAAGTTAAATTATGTCGAATTTGCGGCTAAAGATTTAGCGGCAACCAAGGCGTTTTTTCAGGCAGTGTTTGGTTGGGCGTTTGTTGATTATGGCTCAGATTATATGGCCTTTTCTAATCAAGGGTTAGATGGCGGCTTTTATCATGCTCCGCTGTCGAGCAAACCCCGCAATGGTGCTGCTTTATTAGTTTTTTATAGCCAAGATATTGAAGCAACCTTTAATAAAGTGGCCGAACATGGTGGCACGATTATCAAGCCTATTTTTGAGTTTCCCGGTGGTTGTCGTTTTCATTTTGAAGAGCCGAGTGGTAATGAGTTTGCCGTGTGGTCGGAAGGGCGTTAACGCTGCCAATCTATGTTCGTTGAATTTTAACGCTATCCCCCAGTGAAGTGTCGCTATCAATATCTTCACTGGGGGATTTTTGTTAGCATCAGCTTTATTGGAATCTTATTTACGATGGAAAACCACAAGTTGAAACCAACCATTTTAATCACGGGTTGTAGCACCGGTATCGGCCGTTATTGCGCGGAACAATTGCATTTATTGGGCTATTTAGTGATCGCTAGCTGTCGAAACCCAGACGATGTCACTCAATTACGATCTCAAGGTTTACATTGTGTGTTGCTTGATGTGACCAAATCAGATTCTATTCAAAGTGGATTACAAGAAACCTTAGCCATCACTGGCGGTAGGCTGGATGTTTTATTTAACAATGCAGCTTATGGACAAGGTGGTGCCATTGAAGACTTACCGACCGATGCGTTGCGGGCACAGTTTGAAACCAATCTATTTGGCTTGCATGAATTAACGCGCGCTGTGCTGCCAATTATGTTAGAGCAAGGTAATGGAAAGATTGTACAAAACAGTTCAGTGTTAGGCTTGGTGGCAATGAAATATCGCGGCGCCTATGTAGCCAGTAAGTTTGCTTTGGAAGGTTATACTGACGCACTACGCTTGGAATTAATGAATACTAATATTTCAGTGAGCTTAATTGAACCTGGGCCTATTGTGAGTCAGTTCAGAGCTAACTCATTGCGCGCGGTGAAAGCGTTTATTGATGTAGAGGGATCTCGACATAATAAAAGTTACGAGAAAACATTGGCTAGGCTCAGTAGTGAAACATCATCCACACCACTGACTCTTGGGCCTGAAGCGGTTTTAAAGCCGTTATTAAATATCCTAGATAGTCAGCGTCCAAAGCCTCGATATTATGTCACGAAAGCGACCTATATTTTTGGTTATCTCCGTCGAGTCCTTTCTTCTCGATGGCTCGATCGTGTCGTAGGAAAAGGAAGCTGAAAAATTGCCATTAATCGGCTTCCTGATTTATCGTTGGCGTTTATTTTAAGGCGCATACTTTTCGAAAACTTCTTGCTCTGTCAGCTGAGTCGTTTGTTCTGAAAAGCTATAAAATGCGGGTTTTTTATCAATAAAGATTTGTTCATTAAAGGTTAAATGCTCAACGTCTTGAAATAATCCAATCGGTAACGTGTATAAATTGGCGTGGATGAGTTTGTAATAAAGGTGCGTACCGCATTGTTTGCAAAATCCACGTTCAGCCCAATCCGATGACTTAAAGGTTTGGATAAACTCTTCTCCTTCAATCTCTACCCCATTTTCACAATGAAACCCCATAAAAGGGCCGCCACCCCAACGCCGGCACATACCACAATGGCAAGCTTCAAAGGTTTGTTTATCTTCGGTTGTCAGCGTTACATTGCCGCATAAGCAACTTCCTTGCATTTTTCTTTCCTTATTGGTCTCAAATGTTGTTTTCAGTATAGATGACTATTTTTAAGGCAAGCCTCTATTTATTCATCGTGATATCGGTGCGGCATAGTTATTGCTTTAGTGATGATAGAAAAGCAATAAATGGAAGTAACACGAATGGAAGCGCTAAAAGAAATGGATGCCGTGGGAGCGATGCAAACACCATGTTTAAAGACAGCGAATAACAGTGGTGGTTGGAAAGCCGAGTTAACACTGGGGTTTACCGACCGTGGTGATAAAACGGTGGTGGGGCATAAAACTCAGCTTGGACCGCTTGCGATTCAAAGGCCATTATATCCAGAAGGGGATGTATGCCATACCTACCTGCTACACCCGCCGGGTGGGGTTGTGGGAGGAGATGAGTTACTCATTCATGCGACGACTCACTGCGGTGCACATGCCTTAGTGACGACTCCAGGGGCGACCAAATTTTATCGCTCAGAAGGCAAGATCGCTCGTCAAAAACAAATCTTAACCGCCAAGTCAGGAAGTTGTCTGGAATGGCTACCGCAGGAGAATATTTTCTTTCCCACTGGGCAGGTGAGAATCGACACTGAAATTCACTTGGAATCCGATGCACTATTTATGGGATGGGAAATGCACTGTTTTGGTCGCCCTGCACTAAATGAGTGCTTCGAGTCTGGAAAAGTGTGGGGTAAGACGCAAGTTTTTGTTGATGGTAAGAATATTCTCACTGAAAACGTGCAATTGCTCGGAGGAGATAAATCAATATTAAACAGTGGCTTACAGGGCTTCCCCATGATGGGGAGCTTCTTTATTACAGCTCGCACCGCTGATGACCTTGAAATGGTACAGGACTTGCTTCGTGATTTTACATCTCACAACGAGCTTGTGATTGGGGCGACGCAAATTGAGCAGCTAATTGTGGTTCGAGCGTTAGGTAAATGGACCGAACCGATGTTGGAAGCTTTCGCATTAATTTGGCAACAATTCCGCCATCAATGGTTTGGTTATGTGCCTGAACCACCAAGAATTTGGGCAACTTAAGTCCGTTACTCGGCTCGCTGCGCGACTAGGGCGCTTTGCTGCTCGTATTACGAAAAAGATAACCAGATCAATACTAATGAGTTAAATGCGCATTTCGAGAGACGACAAACGAAGTGCCCGAGACCCGAGGATCGAATGTAGATGGAACTGACCCCAAGAGAAAAAGACAAATTGCTGATCTTTTGTGCTGGCATGTTGGCTCAGCAGCGCAAAGACAAAGGTTTAAAACTTAATTACCCAGAATCGGTGGCGCTGATCAGTAGTGCCATTTTGGAAGGTGCTCGTGAAGGTAAAACGGTGGCTGAGTTAATGAATTATGGCCGAACCATTTTATCCGCCGGTGATGTGATGGAAGGCGTGCCTTCGATGATCCCTGATGTGCAAGTTGAAGCGACTTTTCCCGACGGTACCAAACTGGTCACGGTACATGACCCAATTGTGTAAGGAGAGTTCATGAAAACCAGTAATGTTAACCCTAACGCATTTATCCCCGGCCAGTTAGTGTCAGGGCAAGGGGATATTGAACTGAATGTGGGCCGTAAAACGCTTCAAATCAAAGTGGAAAACCTAGGCGATCGTCCGGTTCAAATTGGCTCCCATTATCATTTTTATGAAGTGAATGACGCGCTTAGTTTTGACCGAGAAAGCGCTAAAGGTTTTCGACTCAATATTCCCGCAGGTACGGCGACTCGCTTTGAACCTGGGCAATCTCGCACGGTTGAATTGGTGGAATATGCCGGAGATCGAAAAGTGTATGGCTTTAAAGGTCGCGTCATGGGTCCTATCCAGCGTTCTTGAGCCTACGTTCACCCCAATCACATAGAGAATCTATGCTCATGGGGCTTCACTCAATTGCCGCCTCACTGTCAACTCAATGACTTGGATAGGATTGACTGAGAAATTATAAAGGATTAATAGCATGGCAAAGATTTCAAAAAGAGCCTACGCCGAGATGTTTGGGCCGACCACGGGCGATAGATTACGACTTGCAGATACGGAGCTATGGCTGGAAGTTGAAAAAGATTACACCGTGTACGGCGATGAAGTGAAATTTGGTGGTGGTAAGGTGATTCGTGATGGTATGGGGCAAAGTCAACTCGCCTCTGAATTTACGCCAGATCTTGTGTTAACCAATGCGGTCATTCTCGATCATTGGGGTGTGGTCAAAGCGGATATCGGTGTAAAAGATGGCCGCATCTGTGGCATCGGTAAAGCCGGTAACCCAGACGTTCAACCGAATGTCGATATTATCATTGGGCCCGGAACGGAAGTGATTGCTGCTGAAGGCTCGATTGTTACCGCAGGTGGCATTGACTCACATATTCACTATATTTGCCCGCAACAAATTGAAGAAGCGTTGACCTCTGGTGTGACGACTATGATTGGTGGCGGTACTGGTCCTGCAACGGGCACTAATGCGACAACTTGTACGCCGGGGCCTTGGAATATCTATCGTATGTTAGAAGCGTTAGATGAGTTTCCTATGAATTTCGGGTTACTGGGAAAAGGTAATGCGAGCTTACCCGAAGGCCTTATTGAGCAAGTTGAGGCCGGGGTCATTGGTTTGAAATTGCATGAAGATTGGGGAACCACGCCAGCTTCGATTGATATGTGCCTAACCGTGGCCGATCAAACGGATATTCAAGTGGCGATCCATACCGATACGTTAAATGAATCGGGGTTTGTTGAATCGACCCTAGAAGCGATTGGCGATCGCGTGATTCATACTTATCACACGGAAGGGGCTGGTGGTGGTCACGCGCCTGATATTATTCGTGCTTGTGGCGAATCAAACATTTTGCCGTCTTCGACCAACCCAACTCGCCCTTACACGATTAATACGGTCGATGAGCATTTAGATATGTTGATGGTTTGCCACCATTTATCACCATCGATTGCCGAAGATGTGGCGTTTGCTGAATCGCGCATTCGTCGTGAAACCATTGCCGCAGAAGATATTTTGCATGATTTGGGCGCGTTTTCGATGATTTCATCAGATTCTCAAGCAATGGGCCGTGTCGGTGAAGTGATACTGCGCACCTGGCAAACCGCTCATAAAATGAAAGTACAACGTGGCTCGTTAAAGGAAGATCAGCAAGCGTTTGATAATCAAACTGAAAAGTTTGGCCATGAAGCCCCAAGTGATAACTTCCGTTTGCGTCGATATGTCGCGAAATACACCATTAACCCAGCGATTACTCACGGAATTGGTCACGAAGTCGGCTCAATTGAAGTCGGGAAATTGGCGGATTTAGTGCTTTGGAAACCCGCTTTTTTTGGCGTAAAACCAAGCGCGATTATTAAAGGTGGCATGATCGCTATGGCACCAATGGGGGACCCGAATGCCTCTATTCCAACCCCACAACCTGTGCATTATCGCTCGATGTTTGGCAGTTATGGTAAAGCGTCGAAAAACACGTCGATGTTATTTGTTTCTCAATTAGCTAAAGATAAAGATATTGCCGGTCAATTAGGGCTAGGCAGCTTGATTGGTGTGGCGAAAAACTGTCGCACCATTTCTAAAGCCGATATGAAACTGAACGATTGGCAACCCAAGATTGAAGTTGATTCACAAACGTATGAAGTGAGAGCCGATGGCGAGCTTTTAACCTGTGAACCTGCTGATGTATTGCCAATGGCGCAAAGGTATTTTCTTTTTTAGTCAACGTAGCTCGAAGGCTAGGACGCTTCGCTCTCGTTGCTCGAAAAAGCTTGAATTAATCAACGTTCTTAAGAGCTTGCCTTCGAGACACGAGACACGAGACACGAGACACGAGACACGAGACACGAGACACGCATAAATGGATAAACAATCATGATTGAATTAACAAAAATCGTCACCGATGGCGATCAAATGGCTAACGGAAATGTCGATGGTGTATTGAGCCTTCCGATAAACAGTCGCATTAAAAGTCGCCTAAAAGTGGCATTAGAAGATGGGCGTGATGCTGGGCTATTTTTACCTCGTGGACATATTTTGCGCGGTGGTCAGTTATTGCAAAGTGAATGCGGTTTGCTGGTGGAAGTCAAAGCGGCACCAGAAACGGTGTCTAGCGTGTATTGCCAAAATGCATTGTTGCTAAATCGGGTGACCTATCACTTAGGTAACCGCCACGTTCCATTACAAATTTCAGAGGGGTGGGTGCGTTATCAACATGACCATGTGCTTGACGATATGGTGGTTGGCCTAGGGGCTAAAGTTACGGTCGAACAAGCGGCATTTGAGCCTGAAGATGGCGCTTATGGTGGTCGTTCGGGTGGGCACCATCACCACCATGAACACGCTCATTAATCTTCATTTAATGAAATGAATAACATCGATATAGCTTGAAATTGAATTCTATAAACAACAAAAAACGATAAGGATATTTGCCATGAAATTAGTTCGTTTACCCACGCTTGCTTCTCTTTTTGCTGCCCCTGCAGCGTTTGCACATGTTGGACACATGCATGATCACGGTTCGAGCAATGCGTTTTTGGAAGGCTTTGTTCACCCATTAACGGGCCTTGATCATCTAGTGATGCTATTGGGTTTAGGGATGCTGATTAATCACTTTCGTTCGAGTCAATCCGCGTCTTTAGGTAAGCCAGTTCTTTTCGGTGCAGCGTTGGTGAGTTTGACGTTGGGACTGGCGGCTGGAGGTGTTGTCGGCGCGATCAGCGGGGTTGAATTAATGATTGCAGCGTCGATTTTTGTGGTGGCTTTTGGTATTTGGAATGCGTTTTCTACTCGTGAATCTCTGACCCAAGCTCTGGTTATTGCTTCTATTGGCTTAGTGTTTTTCCACGGTTTTGCTCATGGCGTAGAAGCAACTGGTGGGTTAGTTGGTTTTGGCGCAGGAATGTTAGTTGCAGCGTTTGGCATTATGTTTACAGGGGAGCGTATCGCGCACTTCTTGTCGACTAAGTGGCTGGGCGCTGGGATTGCTCTCTCTGGCGCGGCATTAATGATGGCGTCTTAATTGTTTATGACGGATCAATTGACCGCGGACGCATTAGTGAAATCTCATCAAGCCACAGAGGTTCGAAAGGCCTCCGATAATGGTCGTGCTGATGTGTCCTGTTTCCGCCTATTTCAACTCATCAGCTCATCGTTGCCGATTGGCGGTTTTACCTATTCACAAGGTTTAGAGTGGGCGGTTGAAGCTGGCTGGGTAGATAACCAAGCTAAGCTGATGGATTGGCTCGAAATGATGCTTAATAACAGTTTGGCCACGTTAGAGCTGCCTATTTTGGCTAAGTTTTACCGAGCCTTAGAAAGCGATGATGAGGCGAGTATTGAATATTGGAGTCAATATTTATATTCATGCCGAGAAACCAGTGAACTTCGTGCCGAAGAGCTGCAACGAGGTAAGGCGTTATTTACTCTTTTAAAGCAATTAGAGTTGCCGATTAAAAGTGAGTGGCAGCCAGAAGATGATCCGAAAGCGGCGACCCAGAATCAATTACTAGGGTTTTGTGTTGCCGCCAAAGCATGGGGAATTTCACTTCATAATTTGCAACAAGGGTATTTATGGAGTTGGGCGGAAAATATTGTGATGGCGGGCGTTAAGTTAGTGCCATTAGGGCAGACCGCTGGTCAAAAAACACTGATTGGTTTGTCTGAATGGTTACCTCAAACCATAGAAAAGGCTAATCAAATTCAAGATGATGATATTGGCAGTTTTACCCCTTCTGTGGCCATCGCCAGTAGCCGTCATGAAACTCAGTACACTAGGCTATTTCGTTCTTAATTTTACTCATAACAGGTACGAAAATTAGCCGCATTAACAAGGAAGCTAAAATGTCTCAACCAAGTTATCAAAACGAAAGCTATAAACAACCATTACGAATTGGTATTGGGGGGCCGGTTGGATCTGGCAAAACTGCATTACTAGAAGTGTTGTGTAAAGCGATTCGCGATCGTTTGAATATCGCCGTCGTGACCAATGATATTTACACGCAAGAAGATGCAAAAATACTTACTCGCGCAGAAGCCTTAGAGGCTGATCGTATTATAGGTGTGGAAACGGGTGGCTGCCCACATACGGCCATTCGTGAAGATGCATCAATGAATCTAGCAGCAGTGGAAGAATTGGCCAAGCGTCATAAAAATCTCGATGTGGTCTTTGTTGAAAGCGGTGGCGATAACTTAAGTGCCACGTTTAGCCCAGAATTAGCGGATTTAACCATTTACGTTATTGATGTGGCGGAAGGGGAAAAAATTCCACGTAAGGGGGGGCCGGGCATTACACGTTCTGATTTATTGGTGATCAACAAAATCGACTTAGCGCCGTATGTCGGCGCATCATTAGAAGTGATGGAATCGGATACTCAGCGGATGCGTCCTAGTAAACCTTATGTGTTCACGAATTTAAAAGAGAGCGTTGGGTTAGACACCATCATTGATTTTATTATTACGGAAGGTATGTTGACACCGAAAGACGCTTAAGCTTCCTTTGACGTGATAGCCTAGTGAACCACTACCACTAGGCTTTATCTTTAGCCTGTTATGCTGGCAATAATCGGATTATTTGTAGGAGTTGATTTACAACAAGAATAGTGTGGATATGAGGATTTATTCACGTGTTACAGTCGCTTTTTATGAAAGATTAAGTTACATTCCTTTCCGTTATTTTGAACTTTTCGATTTCAAATGGTCTGTTATAACATACCAATATATTTTTGTTGTGTACTCGCCCGGCCAATTGACGTCGATCCATGTAATTTCTCACTTGTTGAGAACACAAATATTTAGTCTTATGTCCAAATCAAAAATCTCAAATATTCGCCAGCATCCTCGGTTTCCATTGATGCTGAAGATCGGTGCGGCTTTTGTCGTGCTATTCATTATTATTGCCCTAGTTGCCGAATCTGGTGATGGACGTAAGTCAGTTTCTTTAGATATGGATAAAATATTATCTGATGAAGCTAAAGCCGTTGCCGAAACTAAGCCTGTACACGTGGATGAAAATGTTCCACTTTACTCTTATCAAATCCAAGATGGCGATAATCTCAGTAGTATTTTTGTTCGTTTAGGTGTGCCGTATGGCGACATGTTGAGTGTGATGGATACCGACCAAAACCACTTAACATTAGATACCTTGCGACCTGGCGATATTCTGAAAATTTGGATGGATGAAAATCAAGAACATCTAACTAAATTAGAAGTAGAATTTACCTTAGCCGATAAAGTGGTTTTTACTCGTAATGATGATGAGAGTTATACTTTTGATGAAATCAACCTGCCGGGTGAGTGGAAATCCTATCCGCTGTTTGGTGAAATTCACGGAAGCTTTTCAACGTCAGTGTATAAATATGGCGTATCGGGCTCTGAAACCGCACAAATTACTCAACTTCTAAAAGATAAACTGAATTTTTCACGCGACCTGAGGGCTGGTGATAAGTTTGAGATTTTGCAAAAACGTCAGTTTATTGATGGTGTTGCAACGGGTAACCGTGAAATTGACGCGATCCGTATTTATAACCGCGGCGACGTGATCAGTGCTTACTTACATTCTGATGGCCAGTATTACGATAGACATGGCGATAGTTTACAACGAGCATTTTTACGCTGGCCAACCAAGCAGCATTTCCGTATTAGTTCACCTTTTGATGCCAACCGACTGCATCCTGTGACTCATCGTCATGCTCCGCATAATGGTGCTGATATTGCTTCTCCTACTGGTACCGATGTTTTGGCAACCGGTGACGGTATTGTCACGCTAACCACGAACCACCCATACGCGGGTAAATATGTGGTGGTTCAGCACGGTTCAACTTATCGCACTCGCTATTTACATCTCAGCAAAATTCTTGTCCGCCAAGGTCAAGCCGTTCATCGTGGGCAAGTGATTGCGAAATCGGGCGCAACGGGTCGCGTAACTGGCCCCCACCTGCATTATGAATTCATTATTCGTAATCGCCCAGTGAACTTCTTAACAGCTAAAATACCGATGGCAACATCGATCTCTAAAGCAGAGAAACCAGCGTTTGAGAAACAAGTAAAGGCGATTGATGCTGAGTTTAAACAAGCGAAGAAAGCGGCAATTGAAAATCCAGATGCGCAAACCTACGTGCGTAATTAATTTTCACTAGCCATTAAATTGCGCGTTCAGTTAGTATTGTAAAGAGCAGGTGTTCACACTTGCTCTTTTTTATTGCCCCGATACCAATACAAACAAATGATCTCTTTATTATGATATTGGTATCTAATCAAGGATGAGTGATGAATAGTGTAGAAAGCTCCCAAGAAGATAATCTTGGCGTTGAGCAGAAAAAAAACTGGAAAACCCCACAGACTTTTTTGATGTTGATATCGATAGTCGTCCCTATTGCGTTTGCGAGTTGGATGGCGCTATTAAATAACTTTGTCATTGAAAAAGCCGCTTTTACTGGGGCGGATATTGGTCTATTGCAAAGCGTTCGTGAAATTCCCGGTTTCTTAGCTTTCACCGTGGTGTTTGTATTGCTGTTTATTCGTGAGCAAAAGTTCATGATTGTGGCGTTAGCCATGTTATTTATCGGCGTGGCAATTACTGGCTTTTTCCCTTCGGTACTTGGCCTTTTAATGACAACCTTATTGATGTCGACAGGTTTTCACTACTTCGAAACCTTAAAGCAATCCTTATCTTTACAGTGGCTGAGCAAAGAAGAAGCGCCAGAGTTTCTCGGTAAGTTAATTTCTGTCGGCGCGTTAGCTTCATTGTTAACCTATGGCGCTTTATGGGTCATGCTCGAAGCCTTTAAGTTAGATTATTGGCATGTCTATTTAATCACCGGTAGCTTAGCGTTGAGCGTTACCGTCTTTATGTGGTTAGCATTCCCTCAATTTGAAGCAACGAGCATTCAGCATAAGAATTTAATCTTAAGAAAACGCTATTGGCTGTATTACGCGCTTACTTTTATGAGCGGCGCTCGACGCCAAATCTTCACCGTGTTTGCGGGCTTTTTGATGGTGGAAAAATTTCATTATTCGGCGGCCGATATTACGTTACTCTTTTTAATTAACTACGCTTTCAACTTTTTGTTCGCCAAGAAAATTGGCCAATTTATCGGTGTAGTAGGAGAAAGAAAAGCGCTGATTTTTGAATACTGTGGATTGGTGTGTGTCTTTGTCGGTTATGCGATTGTTGAGAACTCACATATTGCCGCGGGGTTGTATGTCGTTGACCATTTATTCTTTGCTTTAGCGTTAGCGGTTAAAACCTATTTGCAGAAAATTGCCGATCCACAAGATATGGCCTCCACCGCTGGTGTTTCGTTTACCATCAATCATATTGCAGCCGTAGTAATTCCAGTGACATTTGGTTTGTTGTGGCTACATTCACCTGCGGCGGTGTTTTATATTGGTGCGGCGATGGCCGTCATTTCATTGGTGTTGTCTTGTAATATTCCACGCATGCCTAAACCTGGCAATGAGGTCTGCCTTTTAAAGTGGGGGAGTGCAGACAAATAATACAACTAGGCTTTCTTAAATGAGGCAATGTGATCGAGCCGGATCCGTTGCCTTGTTTTCTGTCCATCATCAAGCTCGACTTCAAACCATTCTCCGGTTTCCTTTTCTAAATATACATTAATGGCTGTCGCGATGATGGTGTCGTTATTGTGTAGTTGAATCATTAACTTATCATGATGCAAACAAGCGAGTTCAAATTCATCGTATCGTGAACAAGCAATAGGTTGGTATGGCGCTTCTTTCATATCATGGTTTCTCGTTGAAAGATTTTCTTAATTAATGATGTCTATTACCTTACTGTAGGTGACATTTGCAGTAAATTTGTTTGCTTATTATTTGTTAGGGGGTACACATGCTTAATTGGGAAGATGTGATTAAAAGGGCAAATCATAGGAATGTACCCGTATTGCGTCGAGTTGAAAAAACGGAACAAGAGTGGCGAGATATTCTTGATGCTGAAGTGTTTCGTGTGACTCGCTTAAAAGGAACTGAGCGGGCGTTTAGCTCGGAGATTTGCAGTCTCTTTGAACCTGGATTCTATGGCTGTGCATGCTGTAATACTCTGCTGTTTGATGCGAGCGAAAAATTTGAATCGGGGACGGGCTGGCCTTCATTTACTCAACCAATCGAGCCAAATGTCGTGGCATATCATAAAGATCATAGCCATGGCATGACGAGAATTGAGGCAACGTGCGCAACTTGCGATGCTCATTTAGGCCATGTCTTTCCTGACGGCCCAGAACCAAGTGGATTACGTTATTGTATGAATGCAGTATCGCTAGTGAAAGCCAAGTGATGGTTTGGTTGTAGACAATATAATAAAGCCTGAGCGTAAATACTCAGGCTATAACGATTTTATCTGTAGGTGAGTTAGTCTTGGACGTTGTTTGGTTTGAAGGTGTCCGCTTTAGGGCGAATCACAACAGTACCTGCAATTTTATCGTGAAAGCCTTGTTTCTTACTGTCAAAGGCAACCCAAATAAAGCCCAGCATAAATAAGAAAGTGGAAACAAAGTAGCCTAGGTAACGAAGAATGGACTGAACGGTGGTTAAACGTTGCCCCGTTTTGGCATCAACGACTTGTGCTTTAATTAACATCTTACCTGGCGTTGCACCGCGAAACTTCCAAAATAACACGGTGATGACCAACAATGGAATATAGCTCCACCAAGTATCAGACAGTAACGTGCCCGCCCACGATGTGGAGTAAGAGGAATAAGAATAGTGCTCGGTTTGAGTGCTAAAGCTTTGTTGGTAAGACTCTAAACCCGGAAGGGCAATTAATCCTAATGCGATGGTATACAAAATATTATCGATGATGCTAGCCCCCACACGAGACCAGAAGCCAACGTATTCGTATTCCAACAAAGTATCGCTTAATTCAAATTTTTTCATAACTTGTCCGTTTTTATTTTTTAGTCGTGACAAAGGTCAGAGTCATTATGCAGCACTGACAATCGCAGAGATGACGCCAATTAGGCCACCAAATACACCACCCCACACTACGAGCCAACCTAAATGTTGTTGAATCATAGTCTTAACGATTTCTTTGACCATTTTAGGCGTTAATTCGTTCAATCGTTGATCAATAATATTTTCAATGTTGGCTTGGATATCATCCATCATTGATGGTTGCTCTAGTTGCTCTTTTAATGCAAGTTTGACTTGTTCGCTTTGGCTGATTTCAATCATGGAGTCTTGCATTTTCTCAATAAAAGGCTGCTTGAGTGGTTGAAGAGCTTCTGCGCCACCCAGCATGGCTAGCATTCCACCAAAAGAAGAATTGGTGATCACTTCTACTAAAGAGTCAAAGCTAGGTTCTAAATCGATTTTTTGTATTACAGGCTTTAAATCTAACGAGGTGCTGCTTGCCAATTCTTGGTTTAAGAACTTATCGATGTTTTGACTGGTAAAAAACTGCATCATCATGAGGTTTTTAATCGCCGCTTTAAATTCTTCAAAACGAGCAGGGATGATGCCTGAACCATACAAGCCCGGCACTTTTTCAAACAGCATGTGAATAGCGAGCCAATTGGTCACCGCACCAGAAAAGGCAAATAGACCAGCGTAGAGTACAATGGTGTTTTGAGTTTGGTAACCAATGGCTAAAAGTGCAATGGAGATAAGATTTGTGACAAAGCTTTTGTTCATGATGGATGGCTTTCTTGTTTCTAGGTGAAAATAAGACATAAAAAAGGATGATAAACTTGAGTCTTACCATCCTTTACGGTGTTAGTTAGATTTGACGAACTTAAAACTCTGTAGGAGCAAAGCCAGTCATTTCTTCTAATTTTAGCTCCTTACCAATTTTGGTTAAAGGATGCACAATGACTAAACCTTTTACTGATTTTTTTAGTTTGCCTTGATCCGCTTTCTCTTCTTTGGTGAGTGCGCGGATAAATGGCATAGCCAATAAAGCTTTACGCTCTTTGTTCAAGTCGTAGCTTTTTTTATGGTTAAGTTGAGCGATTTTTTTGCTGATTTGATTAATTTCAGTTTCAAACTGATAGATCATCGCTTTATCGGCTCGTTTTTGAGCCGCTTCTAGCTTATGGCGACACTTATCGAGTCGGTTATTAAGTTGTTGTAGTTCGTTTTGTTGGCTCATGTGTTTACCATATACTCTAAAATTAAATCAGTAGATTGCGTCAAATTACGCGAGGGCGGAGTATAGCACGCTGAATAATAATATACCTAATAGGCAACGGTTGCTGGCAAATAGTAATATATTTGCAGTGGAGAATAATCTCCGATAGTGAATGTAAAGTGAAAATACCTCACCTTGTCGCCTCATCCACCAAGTACAAAATCGACTGATAAGGCACACCACTATGATGGGAAAGCCCTATTTCACAGGTTAAGCTGTTACTAAAACCGCGACTGCAATGAACAGGTACTTGCTGTTTTAGCGGGGCTAAGGCTGCTGCGTTTAATTCGGGTGTATTAAAACCCTTATCGCCCGCCCAACCACAGCATTGGATGTGTTCGGGAGTGATGACTTTTTTTGCGCAACGTTGAGCCAGTTCAACCATGGTACTTTCTAACCCCAACGTTCTGGTACTGCAAGTCACATGGAGCATCACCGTTTCATTGAGTGGTGTAATGGTTAGATGAGGCGTCACATGCTTCATCACAAATTCAGAAGGCTCAAAAATATTCAGTGGTTTGGTAAACTGCGCTTGGCTTTGTTTCACACATGGGCTGGTATCCATTAATATTGGATATAAACCTTGATGGCTTGCTTGCCATAAACTCGCCTCTAAATCTTTTGCT
The DNA here is from genome assembly GCF_002218045.2 of Vibrio rumoiensis. Classification (NCBI taxonomy): domain Bacteria; kingdom Pseudomonadati; phylum Pseudomonadota; class Gammaproteobacteria; order Vibrionales; family Vibrionaceae; genus Vibrio; species Vibrio rumoiensis. The sequence continues at coordinate 1,009,835 of NZ_AP018686.1, read as the reverse complement.
TTACTGTCACCAAGTTTGTCCAACCCTTTGCTTTTATAAGGCATTCCACAGCATTGATTGCTCAAATCTTTCGGTAAAATAATGTCAAAACCCGCTTTGTTGAGCAGAGACATCGTTACTTCTGTTAGTGACTGCTTACTATTTTTTGATGTGGCCGTTCTACTAATACAAGATGGAAAGTAAACCACTTTACGATGCTGAACATCAGCAATTTTAAAGAGATCTTGTTGGGCTTGCTTTTGAGTATCCATCGGCAGCTTGTGGTGATTGGCCTCGGGAATTTCAGGTAACCATAAAGGTAAGCGATTACCGCTTAATCGACGTGTACCATTCGCCACTTTTTCTATCAGTATATTGGGCAATAATTTAGAGATAATGTGATTAATGGTGAGCCCTTGTTTCACCCATTTTGCCGAAGTACTGAAGTGATCGTGAGTCCAACGAGCAATTAAGGGCGTTTTACCTACATGGCGTTCGGAGCGTAATTTCTTAATCAAATCGCCAGTATTGATCCCGACAGGGCAGCGCTGCTCACATAATCCCGTAGCAGCACAAGTCTCAATCCCCTGATAATTAAAGAGCTTTTCAAGTTCTGCAGCAGTCGGTTTACCGTCTCGTTTTTGTTGCTGTAACTCTCGATATAACACAATGCGTTGGCGAGGCGATAAGCTTAACGTTCGCGAAGGACAAACTGGCTCACAAAAACCACATTCAATGCAGCGGTCGACCAACTCGTCGGCTTTCGGCATGGGTTTAAGATTGCTTAAATGCGCATGTGGATTGTCATTGATGATTACGCCAGGGTTGAGTAAACCTTGAGGGTCAAACAATTGCTTAATTTCTTGCATTAAGCGATAACCTTCTTTCCCCCATTCAAGCTCAACATACGGTGCCATGTTACGCCCAGTACCATGTTCAGCTTTTAATGAGCCTTGGTATTTCACGGCAACTAATTGTGTTACTTCATCCATAAATTGACCATAGCGATCAATCTCGGTTTGTTGTTCAAAGCCTTGGGTAAAGACAAAGTGTAAATTGCCATCGAGCGCATGGCCGAAAATAATCCCTTCATCGTAATGGTATTTTTCAAACAATTGTTGAAGTTCACGCACGCCTTGCGCTAAGTGTTCAACGGGAAAGGCGACATCTTCAATAATGACGGTCGTGCCGGCTTCTCTTACCGCACCGACGGCTGGAAATAAACCTTTACGAATATCCCATAATTCGGCAACCGTTTTAGCTTCAGAAGTAAAAGGGATCGATTCAATAATTTTAAAATCGACTAAGCGATCTAAAATTGTATCGCATTGCTTTTGAAGGGCTTCTGAATCATGAGCGTGAGATTCAATGAGTAATGCCGCCGCTTCAAGGGTTAAATCTTGGATAAAGGACGGCATGCCCGGTTTATTGGCCACTGAACGTAGCGAACGTCCATCCATCATTTCAACTGCGGCGACCGGAGAGTTAGACAATACTGTGACGGCCTGGCTGGCTTGTTCAATATCTTCAAATACCAATAATGCTGAAGCTTTATGCGCGTGCTCTTCGACCGTGTTGTAGGTGATTTCGGCAATAAAACCTAAGGTACCTTCCGAGCCGATCATTAAATGCTGAATAATTTGGATTGGGTCGCTGAAATCGACGAGGGCATTAATTGAATAGCCTGTCGTGTTTTTTAAACGGTACTTATGTTGGATCAGATGGGCCAGTTCATGATTGGCTTTGGTCATTTGAGCAAGCGCGCCGATTTGGCTGATAAATTTCGTATTCGATTTTCGAAAAGCCTCAATACTGTTTGGATTGCCGGTATCTAAAATAGAGCCATTAGCAAATACAATTTTCATGCTCTCTAAAGTTTGATAAGAGTTTTGCGCAGTACCACAGCACATCCCACTGGAATTATTTGCCGCAATCCCTCCGATCTTACACGCATTAATTGAAGCGGGATCTGGGCCTATCTTACGCGCAAAAGGGGCAAGGTATTTATTGGCATCGGCACCAATTACCCCCGGTTGTAATGTGATCTTTTGGCCATTGTCATGAATGTGATGAGTGCGCCAATCGTCGGTAAGCGTAATGAGAACAGAATCTGAAACCGCTTGGCCTGATAAGCTGGTGCCTGCAGCGCGAAAAGTGAATGGCAGCTCCAGTGTTCGACAGCAGCGCATGGCATACAAGACTTCTTCTAAATCTTTTAACCTTAAGACTAACTTGGGCACTAGACGATAAAAACTGGCATCCGTACCATAGGCCAGGCGCTTATCTTGCTGAGAAATAATACGTTCGGAATGTATTCGCTTAGCCAGTGCGTGCTCAAGTTGGGAGTAAATATCCATGCTTCCTGCTTTATTATCAATACATTATTGAGGTTGTATGCAGTATAGAGGCTGATGGAAATGAACAAAAGTGATTGTGACAGAAATTGTCGGCCTTGATCGTGCAAAATAGAAAAGGCAGCGGAGAGCTGCCTTTTATTAAGAGTGTGACCCGTACTGAATAAGGTTGAGACTTATAAAGTGATGACCACTTCTTCTGCTGCTAGGCGAGATTTAGGTAGCTTAGCATTGTAATCTTCTTCAGGGTTGTGATAACCAATTGCTAGAGCAACATGACATTCGTAACCGCCTAATTCTGCTTCGAATTCTTTGCTGATAAGCTCAGAATCCACGCCTTCCATCGTGGTTGAGTCAATGCCTAAACGAGCCAGTACATGCAAAGCATTACCTAAAGCAAGGTAAGTTTGTGATTTAGTCCAATCCGCATTACGGCCATTTTCATCGGTATTTAAACCAACAAAAGGGAAGCTGCTGTAAGCTTGTTCGCGGTTTTCTTCGCTAACACGGCCATCACGGACGTATTGATCGACCACTTTGTCATAGTCAGCTTTAGTATAAGCTGGGTTATGAGCAAATAAGATAATATGAGAGGCTGAAGTCACATGTGGTTGGTTAAATTGGAATTTATTTGCGAAAGTGTTATCCATTCTTTGTTTAGCGGCATCACTTTCTAATACGATGAATTTCCAAGGCTGTGAGTTAATAGACGAAGCCGATAAACGAATTGCATCCATTAAAACTTTCATGTCTTCTTGAGAGACTTTTTTGCTCGAGTCATAGCTTTTTGCTGTATAGCGAGATTCTAAATCTTTGATAATTGGGTGAGTCATTCTTTTATTCCTAATGAAAGCGGCAAGCAAAAGTGCTTTAAGTCTTATCTATATGGTGACTCTATCAGAAGCGATCAAGTTCACAGCAAGAAATATTTGAGCGGCTTGTTCGAAAATTTTGTTTAATTACTTAATCTACAGGTTAAAAATAGAATGCATTACTGCTCGTTTTATGAGCGAACAGACTGCAAAGGCATTTAAATCACTCAAATCGAAACAAAAATCGGCTATTCTGGATGTTAAGGATTGATTAACCTTTTAATCAACAAACTAAGTAGGGATTGCTTATGACGATGTATTCTTCCTCCCTAGGCTTATCAAGCGACAAGCTATATCACCCAGCAGATCTCGAACAGCTGCCTTGTAAATCGACCAAAGATATCCCACCGATTGATGAAATTGTGGGTCAAGAACGTGCGCAAAAAGCGGTTGAATTTGCGATGTCGATAAAAGATAAGGGTTACAACATATACGCGACTGGGCAAAATGGTTTAGGCAAACGTACCATGATCTTGCGTTATTTAAACCGTCATAAACCCGATGATATGCAAGTCTTTGATTGGTGTTATGTGGCCAATTTTGAAGATATTCGCCGCCCCAATGTTTTGAAACTACCCAGTGGGATTGGCAAAGCATTTCGCCAAGATATGGAAAAACTATTAGCAAAATTAGTCAAAGCGATTCCATTGGCGTTTGATAATGAAGTGTATTTCACGCGTTCGGAAAAGCTTAAAAATCAGCTTAATCAAAAGCAGCAATCAGCGCTGGAAGAAATCAGCAAAGAAGCGAAAGAAAAAAGAGTGAGCCTCACGATAACGTTGCAAGGTGATTATGAATTTATCGCCATGCAAAATGAAGAAGAAGTGCACACTGAAGAGTCATTTTCAGAGTTAAGTAAAAAAGATCAAGATAAGTTTCACAGCACTATCGATGCGTTAGAAATTCAGCTGCGAGGCATGATTCGTCAACTTACTGAGTGGGAAGAGTCATTTAGTGAAAAAATGAAAAAGCTGAATGATGAAACCGCATTAGAAGTATTTTCTCACCTGATTAAGGCCTTGAAGAAAAGCTACTCCAAGTATCCTGAAATTAAGCAATATTTAACTGACCTGCAAAAAGATGTGGTGGAAAATGTTGATCAGTTTTTACAAGAATCCAATGAACAAAATGAAATCGCCTCTGCGTCATTAGACAGCAAATTGCCACGCCGCTACACCATTAACGTATTAGTGAGCCAGGCAAAAGATACCTTCCCAATCATTGTGGAAGATAACCCTAACTACCATTCGTTATTTGGTTGTGTGGAAACCGCGACCTATAAAGGCACGGTCTTTACCGATTTCTCATTAATTCGCGCCGGCAGCATGCATAAAGCCAATGGCGGTGTATTATTGATGGATGCCATTAAAGTACTGGAACAGCCTTACGTGTGGGATGGCATTAAACGCGCCTTGCGAGCTCGTCAGTTGAGCCTTACCTCATTAGAAAAAGAAGTCACATTAACCGGGGCGGTGTCACTGGATCCTGAGCCTATTCCACTGGATGTGAAAATCATTTTGTTTGGTGATTATCGCACCTACCAACTATTGCAGCATTACGATCCTGAGTTCAGCGAACTGTTCCGTGTGACTGCCGATTTTGAAGATGAAATGAAGCGTACTCCGGAAGCGGAAATGCATTATGCACGCTTTATTTCCAGCATTGTGCATGACAACAACATGCTGCATTGCGATAAAAAAGCGATCGCTAAAATCATCGAACACAGTTCTCGTACCGCGGGTGATCAGAATAAGCTCTCGCTGCATTCGGCGCATATCGCTAATTTATTGCGTGAATCGAATTATGTGGCACGTGGCGCGAAATCGAGCTTGATTCGTGCTTCTCATGTCGAGCAAGCACTGAAAAGCCAAGAGATGCGAGTGAATCGCTTGCAAGATAATGTCATGGAAACCTTCACCAATGGCACCACATTAATCAAAACGGAAGGCAGTGCAATCGGAGTTGTTAATGCCTTGTCGGTGCTGTCAACCAGCGATCACATGTTTGGCGCGCCTAACCGAATTACTGCCACTACCGCGTTTGGTGATGGTGAAATTTTGGATATAGAACGCAATGTCGATCTTGGTGGCAGCATTCACTCCAAAGGGGTAATGATTTTATCTGCTTACCTAGCTTCAATTTTAGGTCGCAGTGCCAAAATTCCACTGACTACCCATATTACCTTTGAACAATCTTATGGTGGCGTCGATGGTGACAGCGCCTCAATGGCCGAAGTATGCGCGATTGTTTCGGCATTCTCTAAATTACCCCTACGGCAAGATATCGCGATTACCGGTTCAATGAATCAGTTTGGTGAATCACAACCGATTGGTGGCGTGAATGAAAAAATTGAAGGCTTTTTTGATGTCTGCAAAATCAAAGGCAGAACCGCCACTCAAGGCGTGATCATTCCGCAATCCAATGTGCATAACCTTATGCTGCGCAAAGACATTGTCGAAGCAGTACAAAAAGGCGAGTTTCACATTTGGGCAATTGAGCATGTCACTCAAGCGCTAGAAATCTTCATGGGTAAACCGGCTGGTGAACTTGAAGATGATTTTACCTACCCAGTAGGCAGCATCTTTGGGATCACTCAAGCGAAGCTCAATGCATTAAGAAAATAACTCAACACACGCATTGACCTTCTAGTAACAGGAAGCTTTATCATTTTATCCGCGCGCTTTAAGCGTAAAGGTAAGAGGGTAAAGCTTTTATTTTAAGAGGAGAAAACAATGGGGTGTTGTAATCAAGCGCCAAACGGCGGTGGTGATTTAAAAGTGGCGATGAAAGTGTTTGCAGTGATCGCACTTGTCGTATTCGCGCTGGTGGTAATATTTGGTTAATGCTATGGAAACGGAGGATAGTCCAGTAATGCGACATTCATTGAGAGAAAAAATTATCGCAGTTTGTCATAAAAAAATTGCTCAGAAAGGCGAAAACGTCGGAGTCTCATTCTATGCTTTTTTCGCCAATAAAAATGACGATCCAGAATTACTAATGGAAGCGGCTACCTGGTGGATTCAAACTCATCAGCTCGATCATTTTGAAAAAGCGACCAAGATAGTTCAGATGGTTGAAGCAGGTAAGTAAGGTAAATGGATTCTTTCTGCTTTGGGAATATATGAAGTTTGACTTTAATTGTCGTGCTGTGGGATACATAGAAAGATCGACAGATTAACCAGATGGAAATTTTCCGCCGATTAGATTGTTATAAGCGAAAGAGGAATTATGACCAAAATCTATTTTGTATGTGGTTTTATTGGCTCAGGTAAAACAACGTATTCCAAAGCGCTAGCCGATCAACATGGAGCCTTTCGTTTTTCTATTGATGAATGGATGATCCCTTTATATGGCGAGCATATGGAACGTGAAGTCTTCGAGCGTCGTTTGGCTATACTCCAAGAGCTATTTAAAGAGTCTGCACTACAACTTTTTGCTCTTGGTGTGCCGGTTATCTTTGATTTTGGTTTTTGGCGTAAAGCTGACCGAGACTCTTTTACCGATTGGGCAACGAAGGTAGGTATTAAGAGTGAGGTTCATTATCTGGATGTTTCCTTTGATACTTGTAAGCAAAGGGCATTTGCTCGCAATTCAGACTTAAATGGCAAGTCTTATGAAATGACGTCTGAAATGTTAGATTTGTTCTGGTCTTGGTTTGAACCCCCAGCTTCAAATGAAAATGTTGTACGGGTTCAACAATCAACATAAGTACATTTTTTATAGTAATCGTTCAAAAGTAATTCTGCATACGCAGCGTTATCAAGTAAATGGAGTTCATACCGTGAAAATGGATATATTCGTCGTTGATACTTTTACCGAACAACAGTTTAAAGGTAATTCCGCCGCAGTTATTCCTGTTGAAGATTGGCTGCCGGATGAGTTAATGCAAGATATTGCAGCTGAAAATAATCTGTCAGAGACTGCTTATATAAAAAATGTAGGTGATCATCAATACGAGATTCGTTGGTTTTCTCCGCTGACTGAAATTGACTTCTGTGGTCATGCAACTTTGGCCTCTGCCTATGTGTTGTTTAATGAGCTTGGTGTCGATAACTCAATTGAGTTTATGACCAGAGAAGTGGGCAATTTAACGGTTATTCTTAATGCACAGAATGAAATTGAAATGACATTTCCTAATCAAAAGCCAGAGGTTGTTTCTATTATTCCTAAAGCACTTTTGGATGGGCTATCTAAAACGCCTATTGAGGTTCTCAAAAATAGGCAAGCATACTTTGCCGTCTTTACCGGTGAGCAAGAGGTTCAGGAAGTCACGTATGAGTCAGAACAATTGAAACGGCTTGCGCCTTACGATGTGGTCATCACAGCTCAATCTGATCATTATGATTTCGTGTCTCGTTATTTTTGGCCTGCAAACGGTGGTGATGAAGATCCAGTGACAGGTTCTATTCATTCTGGGTTGGCTCCTTACTGGGCTGATAAGCTTGGTAAGTCCGATTTAGTCGCTTACCAAGCCTCAAAAAGAGGTGGGGTACTGAAGTGCCGCGTCCTAGAAAAATCTATTGTCATTTCAGGGAAAGGCGTTCTCTATCTAAAAGGCAAAATTAACGTTTAGTGTTTTAGGTAGTTTGCAGCGGCCTAGGTATTGAGTTGTTTATACTGTAACAAGGCATGCTTATTACGAGAGGGTTTATGTCAAAAGTAATATTAAAAGGTTTTATTTTAGTGCCTGAATCGGAGCTTAAATTAGTAAAAAGTGAATTGGTAAATCATAAACGACTGACTCTTGAAGAGCCCGGTTGTATTACGTTTAGGGTAACAGAAAATGTGGTAAACCCTTGTCGCTTTGATGTTTATGAGGAGTTTACGGATAATGTTGCTTTTGAGTATCACCAGAAAAGGGTTAAAGCATCTCATTGGGGCAAAGTAACCGTGAATGTTGAACGTCACTATGAAATTTTTGAGTAAACGTATAATAAACGGTTCAAGCTGAAATTGGGTACAAATATTTCCGTACAAATATGTTCTCTCGCTCAAACAAAAAAGCTCAAATTCCATCGGAAATTTGAGCTTTTGCTTTTCTTATTAGTGTTTATTGATCAACTGGCATCTAATGATAATTCAGCGATGCTATCCTCGGTTTTTAGCTTGGTTTTACTATCGAGAATAAACACGCGAGCAGGGTCGACTTTCAGTTCATCGACTAAGTAGGCTTTAATCACGCGTGCTCGCTCTTCGGCTAGGCTGCCTAATTCATCAAGGCTGACGTTTTGGGCATCGACTAATTGCGTGTACATACTGGCGTTGAGTGCGTGTGCGAGTTGGTCATCATCAACCTTTTTCTGGCCGCTTTTCGCTTGCAGTTGCGCTTTGATTGTATCTTGTTCATCCCCCGCATCTTTTTTTAGCTGGCTTTCGAATAAGTCTTCTAAAGCATCAGATAAATCACTGTCTGGTGGGAAGTTATCTGCAGATAGTTCGTCTGGGATTTCATCTACACCACTTTCATGTAGCAATTGAGTATTCACCTTGTTTGCTGCAATCGCTTGCGTATCTTCTGCCTGATTAACCGAGCCAACAATGCTTAATTTCAGCATCGGCCTTTCTTCCAGCGCGGTCGCGATAGTGCTTAATTTCTCTTGCTCACCAGTCGACACAATGGCTTTACCAGCTGCAAATTCAATTTTATTGAGCTCTTCATCACTACCTGCAAGGCCTGCAATCATTGAGAATGGGGATGTTACGGCTTTAGTGATCACGTTGGCAAATGCCCCCCAGATCACGCTACCAAAGCTGAAGTCTGGGCTGTTCACATCGCCAGATACTTGAACCCCTAAATCAATCACGCCGTGGCGATCTTGCAGCAATGCAACTGCGAGTGATAGTGGCAAGCTAGTCGCGGTTTCAGAGTCACTTTTTTCACCGAGCTTCAATTGGTCAATCATGACGTGGTTATCACCGACTAAGTGGTTATTTTCTAACTGGTATTTTAACGCAAGAGACAGTTGCCCTTTGTCGATGTAATAACCTGCATAAGTGCCTGAATATGGGTTGACCGATGTCAGTTCAACACTTTTAAAGATTAAGTCCAAATCTAAATATGGATTTTTAATCAATGGATTAATTTCACCGTTTAACGTCACTGGAGCGTATTTGTTAATTTTACCTTTTAGGTCAACGCTTGCTTTTGTTCCTGGCGTTGAAGAAAGGTGACTGACTGAACCATTGAGAGATTCAATCCCAGACGCGAAACTCGGTGTTAATGAGTAATCGGCAAAGAAAGTCGAGCCATTGCGAATGCTGATTTTGCCAATGTCGACAGAGTAAGGTTTGCTGCTCGCATTACTTGGAGTCGATGGTTTCGAGGTTGCAGCAGGCTGAGGTTTCAGCAGACTGCCAATATTGGTACGACGTTGCTTATCAATCAGTACTTTCGTATATGGCCTATCGATATTAATTGATGCCATTTTGATGCTTTTTTTCGCCATATCGAAGCGTAGGTTATTCACCGTGGTGTTTGACCACTGAACCAAGGGTTGATATTCCAATTTGTCGCGTACTAATAATTTGGCGATATTTGCTTGACCAGTGTAAGTCGCATGGCCTTTGGTATCAGCACTAAATTGGCCTTTGGTTGATAGCTTACCGGTTTGCAGACGCACATTGAGGTATGGGTCGATATAGGCTTGAAATTGGCTTAGGTCTAGTTGGGTTAGCTCAACATTGCCTTTAAAAGTAAGTGCTTTAGCATCAATACTGCCTTGGCTATTCAAGTGACCACGTGTGTTGTCGAGCGGGCTTTTTACCCAAGAATTTACATCTAGGCTGATTTTATAATCAATGGGCTTCGATAGGTCGCTAATGATATTGCTGGCTTCAATCGTCAGTGGGTTGATGCGCCAATGTACCCCATTGCTTACCATCTTTTCATTGACATTAATGTCGGTGTCGAGCATTGAGAATTTGTGTAGGCGAACAATCCAAGGTGATTCTGTTTGGCTTGGTTGAGTTTTTTTCGCTGTTTTGGTTTTTCCTATTGCTTTGACTGCATCATCGGCGGTCGCTTGATCGGCGGTAGTAACGGTCACTTTCGGTTTTGGGGCTTCTGCTTTTGGGGTAAACAACGTTTGTAGATCAGCACCTTGCTTGTTCACGATCGCATCAATCCATAAACGATTGAGGGTCAGCGAGCCAATATCAATCGCGTGTTGTTTATTGTTTAGTGAAATCGCATTTAATTTTAGACTAGGCAGTTTGATTTTTTCTTTTTCGCCATCGGTGAAAACAAGATCAAGTAATTCAAATTTGCCATTACTCGTTGAATAGTCGAAACGTTGAGGTTCGTTTTTCGCTTGGAATTCGGTTGAGAAATTAAATTGCCCGCTGGTCAATTTGGCATCAAGTTGTTTTTCAGCAAATGGCCAAAAATTTTTGAGGGTAATGTTCTTCATGCCCAATTTACCTTCAATCGCAAAAGGTTCGAATTGGAATTTACCTTCGAGTGCAAGAGAGCCTTTATCTGCGCCAGTAACATTGATAGCAAAGTGGTTTTCATTTGATGTTGCGCTATTACGGTCGCCATTTTTAGATGGAGTGGTTTTCACCATCGTTTGTGCTTGAGAGTCGAGTTGTGGAAGATGAATATTCAGGCCTTGATATTTTAAGTGCGCGCCAGTTGGTTGATCGATAAAATCGAATTGACCATCACTTAATTTGATATCACGTGCATGAAAAGGCGGCAAACCAGGAGCGGCTTTTTCTTCTTTAACTTGTTGTGGTTCTTTGGGAGCCGCGGTAAGTGTTTTGATAATATCGGTGAAATTGAAATTACCAAGGTTATCTAAACGCACCATATTAACGTTAGGATGTTGTAAATAAAAATGATCGAGGTTGGGCGTAAAGTGCAACACACTGCGCCAAAATCCTACCTGTAAATCTAGGCGTTCAAAACTGACAAATGACTGCTTAGCGTCACTTTCTTTTATATCAAAACCGTCCACTCGAAAGCGAAGCAAAAAGGGATTAATGCGGACTTTTTCGATTTTAACTTGTCTGCCGAGTAAATCTGAAAGAACACCCGGTACTTGTGATTGGGCAATGCTAGGAATAATTAAACCGAGGATAAGAGCGTAAGTTGCATAAGCCACTGTCAAATAAGTAGTAATACGGATAAAGCGAGGTGCTTGTTTAAAACGAGAACAAGCGGTTTTTACAGTGTTGATCATACGAGGTATGTATCCTATAACGATTCAATTTTCAAAGAGTAGGCAGAACGAGTGGCAACTGAGCGCGTCATTAATCGTACCGATTTGAAGAGTTCTGGCATTATATCGCGCAATGAATAATAACAAAGGTGTATTTGTCATTTTTTACCTAGGCTGGTGTAAGATTCTAATTACATTTTAGCTTGTGAATGACAGGGTAAAATCAATTGTGTTGGTATTGTGTTAAATAAACGTTTCTCATCTTGTTCTGGAGGAACTTTTTGTTAATGTCCTTGCGAATTTAATGGATCGTCATAGTCGAAAGGAAATTATGAGCAATGACTAACATAAAAAATAAAACCTCACATTCAACGGTATTACGTGCAATGAAATGGAAATCACTGGTACTTGCTGGAAGCGTATTGTCATTGGCTGCGTGTGAAACGACTAACCCATATACAGGCCAGAGCCAAATGTCGGATGCGACGACGGGCGCCTTAATTGGTGCGGCCGCTGGTGCAGCAATCGGTGTGGCATCATCGAGTAAAAGTGACAGAGGTAAAGGGGCGCTAATTGGCGCAGCTTCGGGGGCAACTGTCGGTGGCGGCATTGGCTATTACATGGATACGCAAGCGAAGAAGCTTGAACAAGAGCTGCGTGCCACGGGAATTAGTGTCAGCCAAAGTGGCAATAATATTATTTTGAACATGCCAAACTCGATTACCTTTGGCGTGGATCAAACCGAGCTGAATAACACTGCGAAGCGCGCTTTATTTAATGTGGCAACGGTGGTTAACGAATACAATAAAACCAATATTAATGTGTATGGATATACGGACAGTTCAGGCTCTGACTCGTATAACTTACGTTTGTCTGAAGTGCGTGCGAATGCGGTTTCTACCTTTTTAATCAATAACAAGGTGAAATCAACGCGTATTACTAGTGTGGGAAGAGGTGAGTCGAATCCAATTGCTTCCAATTCGTCTGCTGAAGGCCGAGCACAAAACCGTCGTGTACAAATTATTTTAAGCCCAATGTCGTAATTTTACGGGCGTGATTTATCTATGTTGAATTCAAGCCCATTTTGTCGATGCAAGATGGGCTTTTTAGTACTGATGAATTATTGCATTTGAATGGCGCCAATAAAGCAGTCGCTTTTACAAATTCCGCAACCATTGCATTTTGTCACATCGATACTAGGGATTTGGCTGTCTCGCCATGTCAGTGCTTGGCTTGGGCACGATTGAGCACATGAGTCGCAATAGCCATAAAGATTAATGCAGGTTTCAGATGCCTTGGCACGTAAGCCAGTATCTTGTTGTTGATTCGATAACGCAATCGTCGGGCAGGCGGCTTGGCACTTTCCGCATAAGGTGCAATGCGAGTATTCCACATCTAAGGTAGGGAAGCCGTTTTCCATACGAATAATAGACTCTGGGCAAACTTTCTCGCATGCTCCACATTGGTTACATAAGCGCGTGAAGATGTCCTCATCTACCGCATTGGGTGGACGAGGCACGGTACGCTGCACTTTATCTTCCGCTTGAACCGATTGATAGCTGCGTTTCGCCATGCCGGTGAATAAGGCTCGGCGGCTTTGCTGTGGTTCCTGCGGCTTATTTTTGCGTTCAGTCATAGGATTATTGCTGAGTAATCTTAAAGTAAATTTGTCTTGGCTTAGCTTGTAAGTTCAGTGTTGTCTGAAGTTTATTTAACAAGGTTTGCGTTAATGCAATCGCTTGAGCGTAGGCCGGTTCAGTTATCATTGATTCAATTTGGGTTAAGTAATGCGTTGTCCATGGCAGCATGTGGGTCGTGAGTAATTCTTCTAGTGCTGCAGAGGCTTGATCATTGGTTTGGTTTTCAAGTAACTCGCCTAATGTCATCAGCATGAGGCCAATATGATCCAGAGGATCATTATTATGCGTCTCAAATTCAAATCCCTGCTTCACCAAAAACTGCTTATATTCAGACGTTGATTCACCGAATAACACACACTCACGATCTAAATACACCGAGCCCCAAGGTGGCACCGGTATGTCGGCAATACCGGAAAAAAATTCATCGTGCGCCATATTTAATGCATCGATATCGGTGCGGTTAAATACATCAAGCACGCTTTGAAACGTTTTAATAAGAGCACTGCTTTCTGGTGATTCGACTTGTAGTGCTAATACTCGATCGATGCCATGGTCGCTAAATTCACTTGGTCGGAAATAGATTAAAGCGCCAAGTATTTTCGTGATTAATGCTGATTCTGGATGAAAAGTCGTCATTTAAAAGTGTGCTCTATATCTCATTCTAAGTGGCACGTAATATACGTCGAATAGAGTCGATATACTTTGATTTAAAACAAAGTACCTCTATCGGGGTAGGCTCATAATCATCGCCTAACTCGAAGCATAGATGAGGAAAAGTCGTGTCAGTTAATGATAAACAGACAAATAAGAACGACGCATTTGCAGTCACACGTCGTGGCTTTGTAAAAGGTAGTGCCGCTTTAGGTGCATTAGCAACGGTAACCAGTGGCTTAACATTACCATTTAGTAAGAAAGCGCTTGCGATTGAAACTCCAGCGAAACCTGACGAAAAAATCGTATGGTCAGCCTGTACCGTAAACTGCGGTAGCCGTTGTCCATTACGTATGCACGTTGTCGATGGCGAAATCAAATGGGTAGAAACTGATAACACGGGTCTTGATGAATTTAACCATTCTCACCAAGTACGTGCGTGTTTACGTGGCCGCTCTATGCGTCGTCGCGTGTATAACCCTGACCGTTTAAAATATCCTCTAAAGCGTGTTGGTAAGCGTGGTGAAGGTAAATTCAAGCGCATTAGCTGGGATGAAGCGCTAGACACCATTGCAGCAAGTCTGGATGACACGATTAAAAATTATGGTAATGACGCGGTTTATCTAAACTACGGTACTGGCACATTAGGTGGCACAGTAACCAAAAGTTGGGATCCAAGCTCAACCTTAGTGGCACGTTTAATGAACCTAAAAGGTGGTTATCTGAACCACTATGGTGATTACTCTGCGGCTGCAATCGAATGTATGACCGATTTCTTCTATGGTGGTTGGGTTGCCAACAACAGCATGGACGATATTCAAAATGCTGATCTGGCGATTTTCTTTGGTAACAACCCTGCTGAGACGCGTATGTCTGGTGGTGGTCAAACTCATAACTACGTAGAAGGTCAACAAAAGAACCGTACACGTACCATCATAATCGATCCACGTTACACCGACACGGCTGGTGGTCGTGAAGATCAATGGGTTCCTCTACGTCACGGTACCGATGCCGCATTATGTGCAGCGATTGCTCACGTACTGATCACTGAAGATAAAGTCGATCAAGCTTTCCTAGACACTTATTGTGTTGGTTACGATGCGAAAACGTTGCCTGCTTCAGCGCCGAAAAATGGTAGCTACAAAGATTACATTTTAGGTAACGGCAACGATAAAACGCCTAAAACACCTGAGTGGGCGGCACCAATTACCGGTGTGCCAGCAGAAGACATCATCAAACTGGCTCGTGAAATTGGCGATGCAAAACGCATCTACATCACGCAAGGTTGGGGCTTACAACTCTCAGCAAGTGGTGAGCAAGCATGTAAAGCGATTGGTATGCTTTCTCTTCTTCGTGGTCAAGTTGGCCTACAAGGTGGTGGTACTGGTCTACGTGAAGGTGATCATGGCTACCCATTCCAACGTTTCCCGAAAGTACCAAACCCAGTAAAAGCGTCTATCCCAATGTTCTTATGGACGGATGCGATTTACCGTGCACACGAAATGACGGATAAAACTGATGGTATTCGTGGTGTAGAACGTCTGCAAAACCCAATTAAGTTCATCTGGAACTATGCGGGCAACTGTTTGATTAACCAACACTCAGACATCAACCGTACGCATAAAATTCTGCAAGATGAAAAAGCGTGTGAAATGATCGTTGTGATCGATAACCACATGACATCATCTGCCAAATACGCGGATATCGTACTACCAGACTGTACGACGTCTGAGCAATCGGATTTCTGTATGGATGGCGCGGCAGGTTCAATGCCTTACTTCATCTTTGCAAGCCAAGCGATCAAACCTCGCTTTGAATGTCGTCCGATTTACGACATGTTGTCTGATCTTGCAAAACGTTTAGGCGTTGAAAAAGAATTCACAGAAGGCCGTACTCAAGAAGAGTGGCTACAGTGGATGTACGCTCAAACCGTTAAGCAAAATAACGATCCAGATTTACCAGATTACGACACGATGCGTAAGCAAGGTATTTACAAGAAGCAGCATGATCGCCCTTATGTCGAGCTTGAAGACTTCCGTAAAGATCCAATTGCTAATCCATTACCATCGCCATCAGGTAAGATCGAAATCTATTCTGAGCAGCTAGCGGAAATCGCGGCCACTTGGGAATTAGATGAAGATGAACACATTACGCCGATCCCAGAATACCACCCAACATTTGATGGCTGGGATTCACCTAAGCGTAAGCAGTTCCCACTGCAAATGACCGGTTTCCACTACAAAGCTCGTGCTCACTCAACTTACGGTAATGTTGAATTACTAAAAGCCGCAGCACCGCAAGAAATCTGGATTAACCCAATGGATGCAGAGCCTCGTGGCATCAAAAATGGTGATTTAGTTCAGGTAGAAAGTGAATTCGGTAAGCTGCAAGTGTGCGCCAAAGTGACACCTCGTATCATTCCTCACACGACTGCGCTTGGTGAAGGTGCTTGGTATGCGCCAAACCGTGAAGGTACCGACATGAATGGTTCAATTAACGTATTGACTACCGCACGTCCAACACCATTAGCAAAAGCGAATCCATCGCACACCAACTTAGTTGAAATTAAACTACTGAAAAGCATGGGAGTTAAGGCATGAGCGTAACGACTTCAACCGGTGTTAAGAAGCAGTACGGCTTCTATATTGACTCAAGCAAATGTACGGGTTGTAAAACTTGTCAGCTTTCGTGTAAAGACAATAAAGACCTAGACATTAAACGTAACTTTCGCCGTATTTACGAATACGTAGGTGGTAATTGGACTGAGAACAATGGCGTATATCGTCAAGATGTTTACTCATACTACTTGTCTATCGCTTGTAACCATTGCTCTAACCCTGCTTGTACTAAGGTTTGTCCATCTGGTGCGATGCATAAACGTGAAGAAGATGGTTTAGTGGTGGTAAACGAAGAAGTGTGCATTGGTTGTAAATACTGTCACATGGCTTGTCCTTACGGCGCCCCACAATACAGCGAAGAAAAAGGTCACATGACTAAATGTGATGGTTGTTATGAACGTGTTGCTGAAGGCTTGATGCCAATCTGTGTCGATTCATGCCCATTACGTGCAATTGAGTTTGGCCCAATTGATGAGTTACGTGCGAAATATGGTAATAACGCAGACTGTGCACCACTACCTGATTCACGCTTAACTAGCCCGAACCTTATCGTGAAGTTAAACCCGAATGCGAAACCATTAGGGGATACTTCAGGCTTCCTACAAAATCCTAAGGAGGTGATCTAATGCACTTTTTAGAACTCCCTTTAGTTTTCTTTACCGTATTAGCACAATGTGCGGTGGGCGCTTATTTATTAGTGAGCACTCGCTTAATGTGTGTCGCAGATGAGCAAGAAAGCAAGAACCTAGCGATGAAAGCTTTGTTCTTCGTATTGGGCTTTATGGCGATTGGTTTCGCTGCGTCTACGATGCACTTAGGCTCACCATTGCGCGCGTTTAACTCGTTTAATCGCGTTGGCGCATCTGGTCTATCGAATGAAATCCTAACGGGGTCAATCTTCTTTGCGATTGCGGGTTTTTACTGGTTATCAGAAGTATTGAATGTGGGCACTCGTTCATTACGTACGGGTTTACGTCACCTAGGTTCGTTAGCGGGTGTGGTATTCATGGCGGCGATGATCAAAGTGTATTTGATCAATACGGTGCCGTTATGGGATAGCATCTACACGCCTATTGAGTTCACATTCACCGTGATCACTGCCGGTCTATTGTTTGGTTACGTATTGCTGAATGCCTTTGATGTGCGTTCAGTGAAATCAAACAAAATTATTGCAGGTGTTGGTGTGTTACTGATCGCCGTGCACTTTGTGGTCATGATTTCTCGCGTGTTGGATTTCTCAACGGTGGTAACGTCTATTCACCAAGGCACGACTGTGTTGACGGAATACTCAAGCATGATCATGACGCAATGTATCTTGATGCTGATTGCAGTAGTATTGTGGTCGGTATCGGCACACCAAGAAAGCAATAAAGTACGCTTTTATAGCCTCGTTGCACTGGTGGCGTTGATTGCTGCTGAAATATTTGGTCGCGGTGTGTTTTATGGTATGCACTTTACTTTTGGTTTGATTTAGTCACAAACCGTCCCAAGTAAAATATAAAAAACGAAACCCCTGAAACTGAAAAGTTTCAGGGGTTTTCATATATTATTTTACAACTATGAGAACTCGTTATGCTGCCTTTTAAAGGGGCTGAGTATATACTGATTCTATTATTAACAATGATTTATAAGCTTATATCTCGAGGTTGTTATGCCCTGCAATGTAACCCCTTCAACGCCTGAAGTTTTTGAACAATTGATCGATTCGGCACCCTTGTTATTTTTCTCGGTTGGTTGCGATTTAACTTACACCTACATCAACCCTTTTTTTGCTGAAGTGCATAACATCGACCAACAAAAAGCGGTTGGGATGCACATGTCTGAAGTGATTGGAGAAGAAGGCTTTAATAATAACTTGCCGCATTATAAAAAAGTGTTGCAAGGGGAAAGCATCAGATATGACTCCTTCTTTGTTAAGGCAGATGGTAATCCTCATCACTACCATGCGATATACAAACCTTTATACGAAAATGGTGACATCATCGGGTTTACTGGCGTTGTGGTGGATATCACCGCAGAGAAGCAGCTAGAAGAACTTTCCAATACGGATGCTCTCACTAAAGTAAACAACCGCAGAAAATACGAAACGGATTTACAAAAAGTGTTAGAAAAAGACGATGCTGAACGTTACGGTCTAATCTTGCTAGATATTGATTTCTTCAAATTGATAAATGATGAGCTTGGCCATGATAAAGGTGATGATGCGTTAGTTCGTTTAAGCACGGTATTAAAAGAAGTTGTGGCTGATTCTGGCAAGATATACCGTATTGGTGGTGAAGAGTTTGTGGTTATTTTGGATAACGTGATCGATCAGGAGAACCTAGAGCAGCGTACGGAAACCATTCGCCAGGCAGTGGAAAGCTACAACATTCTTGATGATCGTAAAGTGACCGTCAGTATCGGTGCGTCGGTGATTGTGAGTGGTGATGAAAAACGTGGGCTAGTTAAAAGGGTCGATGAAGCACTCTATAAAGCGAAAGAAAGTGGGCGTAACCGTTCGCATTTTGTTTAGTTGTTTCGTTTGAAATCGAATAAATTTGGTTAAGAAAACGTAAATAAAAGCGCAATAAAGTCAGGGCGATGAAAGTTTATTCATCGCCCTATTTTTATATCCAATAAGGGGTCATCACGCAAATCTAGAGCTGATAAGGGCTGTAGAAGAGCAAAAATAGTTCACATTTTCTTGTTCGATTTTTTCGATGGTATCGAGCGAAAAAATCTAATTTATTGTGATGCATATCACGTTATGATAATTGGCATGAATGAGTTCAATGGTGAATTTGTTTAAGAAAGGAGCTAATTATGAAAATGTTATCTACAACAATGCTTGCGACGTCTTTAGTACTAAGTTCAGCAGTAATGGCTTCTACTTCAAATGGAATTAAGCTAGATGTGAATTCTCACGCTGGCGATCAAGCGGTAGTTAAGGTGACCCAGGATGGTCAACCGTTAGCTAACTACCCAGTAGAAATTAAAGGTTTCGGTCCTAAAACTCGCATGACGGATGATAACGGTCAAATCGTCGTGAGTAATGTTGCAGGGTCGGGTATGAATTATGTTTTCACTGTGCAAGATCAGCAAGGAAACACAATTTCTGAAGACGCTTACTTAGCCAACAAACGTCGTTAATTCGATGTCGGTGTAACAGCCATTGATAAGTAATTGCGATAAAAAATGCCGCTAAATTAGCGGCATTTTTGTATCTAAAAAACGCTTAATAGCTTGGTTTTAAGAGGCGGTTTGCGGCTTTAGCTCAACCGCTTCTTCTTGTTCTACTTGCGCAATAGGTTCGCATTTATCGACAAACCAACCCATGTAAGAGCATAGAATAGTCACGAAGATACAAATGAAGCTTAGCCACATAAATGGTGCATACGATAGCGTCGCCACACCTAAGATACTCGCCATGTAGATACCGTTATCACTCCAAGGCACCATACCTGAGGTTAACGTGCCACCAAACTCAGCATTACGAGACAGGTTCTTACGTTGGTAGCCTAGGCGGTCGTAATTCTTCGCACAAATTTTAGGCGTAAGAATCAAAGACACATACATAGCAGAACCAAATACGTTACCCATAAAGGCGGTGGCAATGGTGCTTGAAGCAAGAGAGCCTGCACTTTGAATGCGTTTTTCAAATAATTTCGCCACGGTTTCTAATAGACCCACTTTATCCAGTAAGCCACCAAAACCGAGACCAAACACAATCACCGCGACAGAACCGAGCATGGAAGACATGCCACCGCGGTTTAAGATTGCGTCAATGAAATCCACGCCAGAGCTAATGCTGTAAGGTGCCCATGCAGTATTGAATGCGGTTAAAAAATCAATATCTTGCACGTAGACGGCCCAGACGATACCCAATAGTGAGCCAAAGCTGATTACAGGGAATGAAGGCATACGCATTGCGAGTAAACCAAGCACAATAATCACCGGCACAAAGGAGAGTGGGGTAATGGTGAACTGTTGCTCCATGGCTGTAATCACGCCTTGAACCTGTGACATGTCGACTTTGCCTGCATAGTGAAAGCCAAATGCGGTAAACAACACACCAGTAATGATATAGCTAATCAAAGCAATCGGAAGCATACCCTTGATGTGCTCCATGACTTCGACATTCGACATTGAAGAAGCCAAAATCACAGAATCAGACAGTGGCGACATTTTATCACCAAAGTAACAACCAGAAAGGACAGCACCCGCGGTAATTGGAGCCGGAACGCCAAGACCTTGGCCAATCCCCATCATGGCAATCCCCGCTGTACCAGCAGATCCCCAAGAGGTCCCTGTTGCTAATGCGGTTAAAGAACAGATGATCATGGTCGCTAAAAGGAAAATAGAAGGATGGATAGCTTTTAGACCATAATAAATAATGGTTGGAACAATACCACCAGAAATCCAGGTTCCAACCAGGGCACCCACGGCTAATAAAATCAGCACGGCGCCTAAACCATTAGAGATCCCGTCTAACGCGGCTTTTTCTAGATCTTTGTACTTATGGCCAAGAAAGATGCCTAAGCCAATGATGATAAACCAACCAATATACAGCGCGAGTTGGATGGGCAGGTCTAATTTAGCAGTAAAAGAAAACGCCAATAATAAGAACAGTCCTAGTGAAATAAAGACTTGTGTCAAGCTGGGTAAGCGCGTTGGCTGGTACGTCATTATAGCCTCTAGTTTATTTGGCTTTCGGGCGTGATTGTCCCTAAGATCAACAGACCATAGTGATCACAAAATGAAAGCGCTAATTTTAAAAGGCCGCACTTTACCTGAAGTTTATGAATATATCGAAATTAACGAACCATAATGTGATTTTAATCTACTAAAACTTACTTTGGCAGTGTTTAATGTTGATTAATTGCACAAGGGTGATGTTTTTGTTAAAGAAATTGAACGTTTTTTTGTTTGAAGAGTTAAATGAAAATGTCAGCGATGGAACGACACTAGGTTAGTGTATTCATTCAGTGCTAAAGTGCGTGCTGATATTAAAGCGCGAACTAAAGTTAAAGTGCAATTTAAGGTTACAATACGTTCTAAGGCTACAATACGCTCTCAAGGCAGACTAAAGAAGGTAAGGCATGGCAGGTTTAAGTTTATTAACGTTATTGGATGATATTGCATCGGTTTTAGATGACGTTGCGGTGATGTCAAAGGTTGCGGCTAAAAAGACAGCGGGTGTATTAGGCGATGATTTAGCTTTAAATGCGCAGCAGGTTACTGGTGTACGAGCAGAAAGAGAGATCCCGGTGGTATGGGGGGTCGCAAAAGGTTCCTTTAAGAATAAGCTTATTCTCGTGCCATCGGCGTTGATTGTCAGTGCGTTAGCCCCCTGGCTTATTATGCCGGTGTTATTAGTGGGCGGTTTGTATCTGTGTTATGAAGGTGCTGAAAAAGTTTTAGAGAAATATCTGCCTCACCATCATCAACCTCATGAAACAGAGAACCAAGAATCAGAGCCTGAAGATCTGGTTGCGTATGAGAAAAAGAAAATTAAAGGCGCCATCCGCACCGATTTTATTCTTTCACTAGAAATTATCGTGATCGCCTTAGGGATTGTTCAAGGCCATCCGCAATTGACGCAAATTGTGGTGGTGAGCTTAATTGCTTTTATCATGACTTGCGGTGTATACGGCTTAGTTGCTGGTATCGTCAAACTGGATGATCTGGGATTTTATTTACAACGAAAAAGTGCAGGCCAAGGCGCGATGAACCTCATCGGTAATGGTTTGGTTGCCGCTGCGCCTAAGCTAATGAAAGTATTAACCGTAGTTGGAACCGTCGCAATGTTTCTAGTCGGTGGTGGCATTATTGAACATACGATACCGGCAGTGCATCATTTCACAGTTGGTATTCATCACAGTGTGGCGACATTACCTTTGGTGGGGTCGGTATTACCATTCATTATTACCGGTATTCTAGGGTTGGCAGCGGGCGCGTTTTTGGTCGGTATTTTTACTTTGTTTGGTAAAGTGAAAGACCGAATTCAAAACAATTAGTGCATATAAGCCGTAGCCTCTAAAGCCACCAATATCAAAAGCAAAAGTATCGGCTGCTACAAAGCGATAAATACCAACTATCCTTACTAAATAGCGTGTCAGTTTTTTAGGTGTAGGAGGGCGTAATGAAAGGATTAATTGCGCCTTGCTATGTTGGTGAAAAAAAACATGTTGGCGAAAAAAACGATGCCTATTGGAAAAGCAATACTGGCTGGAAAATAGGGATTTGGTTGCTGCTGATTTTAGTGACCGGTTGCAGCGCTTTATCGACTCAACCGACTACTCATTCACTTAATTCTGATCTTCACGCCCACTCAGATCCTCAAGATTACGGTCATCAATCTGAGTTAATTAAATCTGCGTCATTCATTTCACCAGAAGTCGAAGCCATGCAAACGGTGGAGCGTCATTGCCAAGTGATTAACACCGCCCTCGATTTTCCGGTTTACTGCCAATTAACGACTAAATCTGATGTCTATGAATTGGATTTATCGTTTAGCCATTACGACAGCTCGCAGCTTTATTTAATGATGTTATCACATGGGTTAATTATGCCTTATTGTCATGCGGTTAATCTGCATCAAGCTGAAGGCCATGTGGTCGTGACGATTTTTGCTACTCAAATCCAACGCCAGTACGATTGTAAAACTAGCCGTTGGCAAGAGTGGACTCCTATTGCTAAGCCTGCTCATTCGCCTTTTGTGGTGTTCTTAAAACAATGCCGTACTTGGGGGGATGAACACCCCAATGATTTCCAATGTAATGTAGATTGGTATGAATACGTACCGATATTGGTTTTTACGTTTGGAGATATGAAGTCGGTAAGTGAGTTAAATCGTGGTCAAACCAATAGTTTTATTCAGTCGTTTTGTCAGGCCGGTTTGAAAGAGTTCGGTGAAGCGTTATACCTACTTGAAGTGCCGAGCTTTAATCTGGCGAAAATGAAGCACTGTGGTTCGAAGACGGAAACAGAATGGTTTTCGATGGATGAAGCAGCAGGCGGGCTTTCTGACGAGAATATAATTTAAGTATAAGTATTATAATGCTTAACGATTAGCCGAGTGATGTAAATGATTCGGCTAATCGTTATATAGTATGACGAGCGCCAAGCTAAATTACGCGTTTACGATGTCTTGTTCTAAATATTGAATGATGTCGTTAGATTCATACATCCAAGTCACTTCACCTTCTTTTTCAATGCGTAGGCAAGGTACTTTTACGCGACCGCCACCGTCTAGCAGTGTCTGGCGATGCGGTTCAACTTTAGCATCTCTTAGTTCGATCTTTAGGCTATTACGCTTCATTGCGCGACGAACTTTGACGCAAAATGGGCAAGCATCAAATTGGTAAAGCGCGAGATGTTGAGTTCGCTCATTGATTACTTGTTGAGCTTCCGGGGGACGCTTTACGCCGCGTGGTGAAAAGATAAAGTTGAGTAATAAAATGATGCGACCAAGGATCCAGCGAATAACAGCCATGTCATTGTCCTTTTGATGATGTTGGAGAGTGGGCGGCATAATAAAGCAAGTGTTGAATATTCAAAAGAGAATACGAGTAACTTGTGTTACAAGGCACAAAAAAAGCTGATCGTTATCGCGATCAGCTTTTCAATTTTTATCGGATTATAGTGCTTTTAGGTAATCAATAATCGCGTCTGATTCATACATCCAAGTGATTTCACCTGCCTGCTCGATGCGTAGGCATGGTACTTGTCCTTTACCGCCACCGTTAACTTGTTCTTCACGGTACTCAGGATTTTGACGAGTATCACGTAGCTCAATATTAATACCTAACTCTACCATTGCACGACGTACTTTTTGGCAATACGGGCAAGTTTCAAAATGGTATAACGCCAGTCCTTGAGTATTTTTCTCAGTCATTATTTTCTCCTAATGATTAAATCTTAATATTGCTTAACCCAATCAAATCGATATAGGCATTATTGCATTGGTATTTGGTCGAAAGTTCATCTTCTGCTTTAAACTTAGACACGCCTTGCTCACGAGAAATTTCAGCCAATCGGTTATTCACCAAAGCTTTGTAGGTTTCGCTATAGCTATACCATTGAGTTTCGTAGTTCTTTATCAAATAAGCACCGATTTTATAGCTGTCTTCCGTATGGAGATAACTGCATACAAAATAACGAGCGACATCTGAATCTGACAATCTTTCCGGTGTGGCCGCATGGGTTGAAAAGGCCAGCATCAAAGGAAGTGCTAATGCGCACAGGCGAACAGTTAACAAACGAAGCATCCGTGTTCCTTAATAGAGTTATTTTCTGGATTCATCATAACAAACAAGTGAGACAAAAAAACAAGTTCCCTATATTTTGCTATGACTCTTGCAAGGTTTCCCAATTAATTTCACATTGTTTGTCATCACTTGAGACATAAGCGGTATTGCCCGACAGCATCACCCCTAAATCTAAGGTTCTGGCGGTCATTTGGCTGAAGGCCTGAATACCTTGATGTTCTAAACGCACAACGGTTGCTTTGAGTTGCGCAAATTTCGATTCATTTTGCTTCCACCACACATCTGATTTGGTGTTAAAGCTGTATACTTTGACTTGTTTAGCGAGGCGAGTGGCTTTTTTGATGCGTTCCGGGTCCGGTTCGCCCGCTTCAATCCAAAGCTCAATTTGGTCATCCAGTGTTTTTAACCAGATATCAGGCTCTTCAATGCTGGATAAGCCTTTAGTAAATTGTAATTCTTGGCTGGCATTTAAACAGAAGGCAATAAGGCGCGCCATCATGCGATCTTCACTTTCTGAAGGGTGTTGCGCAATAGTCAGATTAAAAGAATCATAGTAATCACGATTCATGTCAGTAAGTGCGATACGAAATTTATATATAGTGGGTTTTAAAGCCATGAGAAACCAACATTAAGAAAAAGAGTAGTGATTGTACGTGAATAAAAAAAATACCCAAGTAGATTGGTTCTTCTCCTCAAACATCTTTATTAATCAAGGCCTAAAATGTCACCTTTAACCGATTTAGATTTACATGAAACGCATTTCCTGCTCGCCTGCCCGGTAGGGTTTGATTATGACTTTATGTTGGACTTTCTTCATCCGCGTATCATTGAAGGCGTTGAGTGTGTAACCCAAGGCAAATACGCGCGCAGTTTTCGTTTTGAAAATCCGCAAACAGTGGATGGCTATATCAATGGTTATTTTGAGGTGGAATACCAATCCGCCGAGAACGCTCTAGCGGTAAAAGTGGTGTGTGATGATGAGCTTGGCTTTGAAATCGTGCAACAACGTGTACGTTTTATGTTTGATCTTGATACCGATATGCAAGCGATTGAACACCAGTTACAAGCTGACTCCGTTCTGCAACGAGGATTTGTTGATCATCGAGTGCCTCGAATGCCTAAAGCGTTTGATGCTTTTGAGTTTTGTATTCGAGCGATTCTTGGTCAGCAAGTCTCAGTAAAAGCGGCGACAACCCTAGCTAAACGTATCGCGCATTCGACTCAATTAACGACGCCAAAAAGCTTTCCCGTAGGTATCGATTTCTTTTTTCCGCAGTGTAATGATTTACTCAATCACAGTTTTGATGGTTTAGGCTTAACGTCATCTCGAATTGCCACCTTACAAGTGGTGATTGGCGCGTTACAAAATGATGAAATCTCTTTGGATAAGGCGCAAGTATTTGAAGAGTTTCTCACGCAATGGACCGCGCTGAAAGGGGTTGGACCTTGGACGGCTAATTATCTCGCGATGCGTGGTTTAGGCATTCAAGATAGCTTTCCAGATAAAGATCTTGGCGTATTAAAAGCGCTAGCAATCGATGGTCAATATCCCGCCAGGAAAGCCGTATTAGAGCAAGCAAAAGCATGGCAACCATATCGCGCTTACGCTACATTATGTTTATGGAATGGATTAGGACATTAACCACATGACAACCAAAATCAATAACACTTGGTATTATCAAACCTTCACCACTCAAGCTTGTGATGTCACCTTAGTTGGCAGTGATGAGGGTTTGCATATCTTGCACCTAGAAACGGGCGCGGGCAAAAAAGATGGTTTTCAAGTTGAGCCAAATTGGGTAGAAGATACGGCACGTTTTTCGGATGTGAAACAGCAAGTGATCGAATACTTTGCTGGTAAGCGGGTTGAGTTTGATTTCACCACACCATTGCAGCATAAAGGTACGGATTTTCAACAAAGTGTTTGGCATGCGCTTAATCAAATCAAAACCGGCAGTACTTGTCGCTATATGGATATTGCACAACAGATTAACAATCCTAAAGCGGTGCGTGCGGTTGGTGCAGCTATCGGGCGTAATCCGATTCCAATTATTATTCCCTGCCACCGTGTTGTCGGGGCAGATGGTAGCTTAACCGGTTTTGCTCATGGTCTTGAAATGAAAAGAATGTTGCTGGATCTAGAAGGAGTAAAATAACCGAATGTACGCAACCGTATTTTAGCCGCTGATTGATATTCTGAAGGTATGACTTGGGATATAAGCAGCGGTTTTTTTGATGCTCTTACCATCCATTTCAAAACTTCGCTCGCAAAATTATGCAAACGTTTGCTTTTTGCATTACAATGCCGCCTTCATTTTCTTAATTAGGTGAGTTATGCAATTGTTTATTCGTATGATGATGGTGTGTGCGACTATGCTGAGCGCAGCATTCATGAGTGTTGGAGCTCAAGCAACTGGGATGGCTAGTGTGTCGGTTGCTGGTAATAGTAAGCCACTACAGCCGATTATTATTCAAGGCCCAATGCCGATTGAAGCGCAACATTTTGCGGCACTTTTAAAAGACGTTTCAATTGAAAAAACTGGATCATTTGTTTTCTATAAAGGCACATTAAACGGCTACCCAGTCATCGTGAGCCAAACTGGAAAAGGGTTAGAGAATACGGCAGCTGCAACAGCGATTGCGATTGAGCGCTATAAGCCGCTTGCGATTATCAACCAAGGTACCTCTGGTGGTCATGATCCTAAACTGGCCGTGGGCGACATTGTGTTAGGTCAACGAGTCGTCAATATTGGCAACTTGAAAACACCAAGAAAAAAAGCGGGTGAAGGTTCGAATTCATTGACGTGGATTCCAATGGATATCATGGCCTCTTCAGGCAGCGCAGGCTCAGATGATGCTAACAAGATCCGTTATTATCAAGGTAGCCCTGAGTTGTTAGCGATTGCGAAACAAGTGAAATATCAGCACGGTAAAGTTGTTGAAGGAACGGTGGGTTCGGCTAACTTTTGGAACAGCGAGCTTGATCGTATTGCCTGGTTCCATGAAAATTTTGGTACCAGTGTTGAAGAAATGGAAGGCGCATCTGTGGCTCAAATCGCGGAAGCGTATAAAGTGCCATTTTTATCCATTCGTATCTTATCGAACAACATTACCAACGGTGGTCATTACGACCCGAATACTGCCAAGGAATGCCAAGCGTTTGTGAAAGATGTCATGGTGAAATACATCGAGACCTTGCAGAACTAAACAAAATTAGTTTTAGAATGGCGCTAAACGAGCCATAAAAATCAAGCCTTGAGTGAGACCATCATTCGAGGCTTGATTGTTTTAATGAGTACGATACAACTAAGCTAGAATCAGTAAGTTAATCCATAGCGCTAGAACACACATAAACGATCCCCAAAACGCCAACATGCGATGTCTTACATTGTTGGTGCCTAGGTGGATGTAGCTGTGCAGATAGCGGAAAACCACAAACAACCACGCGACAATCACGCCAAAGCTACTATCAATCTGTAGGCTGATATACAAAGTACATACCACATAAAATAGCACCGGTATTTCAAATAAATTGGCCAGATGTCGATTAGTCTTAATCACCATTTCTGGCAAATTTTCGCCTTGCATCAGCTGAAAATACTTCACACTGATTTGTTTGCTTTTCACGCTGTTAATACGCACTTTTAATGTGACGCATCCAACAATAAAAATCAGTAGTACCATTGCCGCCATTGGATAAAGCATAAATATTTTCCCTGTGAGTGTTTATGTTTAGATTAGAACAATTTAACCAATACGTAGTGTATGGGGTTTTGGATCGATTTGTGCCTTATCTTTTTTCTTCGTGATAGTATTTTTTATTAGTGTGAGAAATAAAGAGTTAACTATGGAAATGATTTATTTATTTGATTGGGGCGACACCTTAATGGTCGACAGCCTAGAGCAGAGCGGGCCAATGTGTGATTGGCCGGAAGTGAAGGCGGTAGATGGCGCTTTAGAAACATTAGCGCTCTTATCTAAACATCATCGTATTTATATTGCGACTAATGCGGCGGATTCTACTGAACGTGAGATTAAGCGAGCTTTTGAACGAGTGGGTTTAGCTCGGTATATCAATGGCTATTTTTGCCAATCTAATCTAGGCATAAGTAAAGGAACGCCAGCATTTTTTGATGCGATTGCTCAGAAGTTGGGAGTGAACCCAAACAAGCTCATTATGGTGGGTGATTCTTTCGGTAATGATATTATCCCCGCAATTTCCGCTGGTTTAAGTGCTATTTGGCTCGCACCTAATATAAATAGTACTCAATTAGCTGATGGTATTATTCAGGTGAGCGGCTTACGAGAAATAGGTCTTTAACGTAGATCTCTGATCAAACGGCGCTGAATCAGAGGGATTGGCATCATTTAGGAGCAAAATATGAATATGAAAGCATTTTCTAGCCTAGTCGGCTTGTCTTCTCATACTCTTCGATATTATGAAAAAATCGGTTTGCTGAAGAATATTCATCGAAATAGTAGTGGTCATCGTGAATATACAAATAAAGATTTAATCTGGATTGGCTTTGTGAAGCGATTAAAAGACACCGCGATGCCTCTAGATGAAATCTTACAGTATGCAAAGTTAAGAGAGCTGGGGGAGGAGTCGCTATTGGAACGGCAACACTTATTAGAACAGCATCAGCAAAACTTAAAAAAACATATTGATGAGCAACAGAAACACATGGCGGCTTTAGAGGAAAAAATTGGCCTATATAAAAATGGAAAAGTGAGTTGACTTAGAGTGAACTCTAACTTGTATGGTGTGCTTATTCTTAACTAAATAGGTACATAAACCATGCAAAAATCACGCTTTGAAATTGGGTTACAACTGCTGTCTGAAATTGATGGCCAAGCCGGACATAACGTTATCGAAAGCTTGCAAGATATTTGCCCCGATCTTGCTAAGTACACCATTGAATATCCTTTTGGCGACATTTATGCTCGTCCAGGTCTTGATCTGAAATCCCGAGAAATTGCTACTGTCGCGGCGCTTACTGCCTTGGGGAATTGCTCCCCTCAACTCAAAGTTCATTTGCATGCAGCATTGAATGTTGGATGTACGGAAGACGAAATAAAAGAAGTGATTATTCAAATGTCTGTTTATGCAGGTTTCCCCGCGGCACTGAATGGTATGTTTGCATTTAAAGAAGTGCTAGCCACCAGAAATGAACAAAACCCACAGACCTAAATCTGTGGGTTTTGTGTATTCAGCTTTTAAGTAACGCTAAGCCTACAGTCGTGGCAAGCTTAAATCAGCTGCATTGTGGTAATGCAGGTTCTTGCTTTATCGGCAGTGCTTAATACTTCGGTACTGGTTTTACCGTTATAAGTAAAAGTCACTTGTAAATTTGGGCGGTTCTTTGGCATCCATAGGTCAATGAAACCGTCTTTTTGTGTGGTGACTTGGCCGTACTTCAAGACCTTGTCACTATCCAAATCGACGATTTTGACCATCATGGTTTTTTCGACCATTTCACCTTGGCAGCCGGTTGGCACATGGTAGCCGCATGGGTGAGTTTGGTTTTCATAAGGCGCAATCGACAGTAAATGCTGATCTTTGGTTGGGATCTGAATTTGGCTGTTATCGTCAAATTTCGCCACTAGTACATCAGGCATCACTTGAATCGATGCGGTGCCTTTGCCGTGGTAGCTGTGCGCTTTTTCTAATGCTTGTGGGGCCGTTAAGCCTTCAAATTTATCGGCTTCATTGGCGAAGGTTGAAAAAGATAAAGCAGCGGCGAATGCGCCAGTTAATAACGTCGTGATAGTTAAACGTAAGTTCATTGTATTCTCCATAACACGCCCGTTTTTTGGGGTGTTTTTATTCAAAAGTTAAGTTTTTAATCGTGTTGATGTATTGAATTAAAACCAAACAGATTGAATGGGAGGGCGCGATAAATTCGGCAAAGTGAGATTCGGAATGGACTCGGTGTGATCGCTGTATTTTTGTGGGGACGATGGATGATTTCTGATGTCGAGGCTAGTCGGTAGCGCGGCATAGTTGCTCATGCAATTCGCGCAATGTTCATTACTATGCTTAGCGGAGTCGGAACACGGGAAATCGGCAGTTAGGCCAGTTTTAGCCATGCCAGTACAAGGTGATGCATGATGTTGAGCATCTGATTCAAGGGTATTGGAATGTTGGGCGGTTTGAACCATGGGCGCTGGTGAAATGGACGTAGCAGCACTCACACTTGAAAACACAATGGCAATCAAGGTAAACAACCATACCGCAGAATGTTGCAGTGTAGAGTAGTGCATAGTGAAAAAGCGACTCGCTAGCATGTCCATGAATAAGTGCCGATTATAAAGCTTCCTGCTAGGGGAAGGTCAATACCCTACGTAGTTGAAATTTTAGCTTTTTTGACGGTGTACATCCGTCCCAATTATTTAGATGGATTCAACATTGAAAGGCTAGATCTGAAACTTGCTTTTATCGCCAATATCATAGCGAAAAGGTTGTCTGAATTTCGCGATGCCAATGCTAAACAATAAAACACTCGATAAGCCCGCTGTGACATAAAATGCCGGAAGCCAAATCGGTAGTGCAAAGCACAGCCAAAATAGCACTAACACCAGTGGCGTAATACGAATCAACCGAATGCGGAAGCAATAGTATTCTTTAATCGAAAGCCCACACCACACTACGAGGCTGGCTCCAACCGCAATCGGCGTAAACCAGTTGGCGATAAATAAGCAGATTGCGAATAAGGCGCAGCTTTGAATAAACCAACGGATGGTTTTGTCATAAAGGTGCACACAGCTGCTTGCGATCAGCGCACTGACAATCAAAAGGGGAGCACCGTATTGCGCTAGCCCAAAACCAATCAGAGCAATCGCAATGGCTGACAATAAAAAGCACGAGCGATATACCGCTACGGTAGCGTAATCAATGCGGTCGAGTTTTTCTTCAAAATGAATATCAGCCATAACGATCTTCCTATTTAATGACTTTGTGAGCCCAATGTTGCCTATTGTGTTAGGTGACTTTTAGCGAACCAAAATATAATCGATCGCACCGGTAATTGCCGCCACTTGCGCGCGGTTACATTCCTCATCGGTCACTTTCGGGCTATCTGGATACACTTCTGTCGTGGTGCAGTATTGGCAATCGGTAAAGCCTGCACATAAGCCTAACGCGACCAATGGGTAGTTAATCACGCCGTCTTGCGTGACATCAGAGCCGATGATCTGATTGTGCTCATCAGCAGGCGCAATGTGCGTCACTTTACGTACCGAATCAATGATCGCTTTTTGCAGCTCATCATCTTGCTTTTCTGTATCGCCCACGGTGTAGAAACCATCAGGAATCGTGCCTTTCACATATTCAATACCATCACGAGCGGCAAGGGCTGGGCGAAATTCTAGCTCATCAGTATCGGTGGTTTCGTGTAGATCAATATGCGCTAAAATTGGCACACCAAGATCGGCCACCATGTTCATGACCGCAGCTGACTCTTGCGCCGGGCTATTCGCCACAAAGTTACGGTTTGGATCGAGTGCATCTGGGTTCCAGCGGTTAATCGTTTCATAACCCCAAGGGCTAACACACGGTGCGATCACAATATTGAATTGTTCTTGATAACGTGCCGCTTGTGTCTGAGCAAATAACAACGCGCCGTGTACGCCACTGGTTTCATAACCATGCACGCCACCGGTAATTAAAATCGTTGGGTTCGCTTGATTCCATTGCTTTGATTTTAAAACAAACAATGGGTAGCGGCTTTCACCGACTGGATTGTTGTCGTATTGCAATTGGCCATATTGAGCCACTTCAAAATCGCTGCTGAGCGCCTGTATTTTTGGCACCACTTCTTCAGAGTAAGAACGCTTGATAGTGGTTTGTTCAAGCCATTGGCGTTTTTCTAAATCGCCCCACGGTTGGCCTGGAGTGCCAATTGGAAATGCATTGGTCGCGTTCATGATAGATCCTTTGGTTTATTTTATTCTTTGGTTAACAAAACGGTATAGAAAACTGCATCTTACTGAAATGAGGGTATACACTAATCATGTTACCTTCATTGTTTATAGGCAAGATATGTTTAAGCGTTTGATTATTGTGGTTACTTTGCTCGTGCTAACCGGCTGCTCAACGCAGTTTTTTTATAATCGACTCGATTGGTTAGCCACGCAATATGTTGACCGTTATCTACCACTTAATGATGCGCAAGAAAGCATGGTAAAGCAATCAGTGATTGATGTTCGTCACTGGCATAGAACTCAAGAACTGCCTAAATACATTGCCCATATTGATCGATTGCTGACTTTGCAGCCACAAGACATTGGCCCGAAACAAGTGGAAGCGGAGTTCTTTCGCTTAAAAGCCTTCTCGGCGGAAGTGGCTGAGCAAGCAGTCCCTGAAATGTACAAATTATTCATGACATTAGATCAAGAACAAGCCGATGAATTGTTTGCTTCGTTAGATGAAAAATATCGCGATGAATTTGCCGATTATAAAGATTTATCAGAATCGGAAATGCGTGAAAAAACGGCCGAACGCATGACTGAAGCATTAGAGACTTGGCTAGGGGATTTATCGGAACAGCAAAAACAATGGGTTCAGCAATGGAGTCTGGAGCGTCCGGTCATGGCCAAAGATTGGTTTTACCAACAACAAACCAATAAATCAGAAGTACAAGTGCTGTTTTTGCAGCGTAATCCTTCCCCAGAGTTTAAACAAAAATTCGTCAAGACTTTGCTCAACCCTGAGCAACTTTATACCGCAGAATTTACTGAAAAGGTCACTCGTAATCGACAAGTGACCTTTCAGATGGTCAGCCAAGTCATTCAAGCAATGTCAGATAAGCAACTTGAGCATTATCATGAAAAATTACGAGATTGGCGCGATACCTTTTCTAGCCTGCTTGAAACTTCTTAACACTGTAACCTTGTTGGACTCGCCAATAAATCTGTCTCTTGTCACATATTTTTCATCAAAGAGATCATATGATTGCGCGTGTTTTACACCTTAACTCTCATTTTTAAAATTCACACCGGAGTGTTTAATGAATTTTGTCCGCCACCCTCTTTCTCTCTCTGTTTTGGTCGGGATGATCAGCATAGCGAATCCAGCCTTTGCAGACACAATCAAACTACGTGTTGTCGAAACCACGGATATTCATGCCAATATCATGGATTATGACTATTACAAAGATAAGCCATCAGACAAAATTGGTTTAGTGCGTGCGGCAACGGTCGTGAAACAAGCCCGAGACGAAGTAACCAACAGCGTGCTAGTCGATAATGGCGACTTAATTCAAGGTAGCCCAATGGGCGATTATGTCGCAGCCAAAGGGTTAGAATCCGGTGATGTTCACCCCGCTTATAAAGCGATGAATCTGCTGCATTATGATGTTGCTAACTTTGGTAACCATGAGTTTAACTACGGTTTAGATTTTTTAGCTGAAGCGACCAATGACGCTAAATTTCCTTATGTTAACGCCAATATTGTGGATGCTAAATCCGGCAAAAACTATTTCAATCCTTATGTGATTAAGGACTACCAATTTAAAGATACCGATGGTAAATCGCATGACATTAAAGTGGGTTACATTGGTTTTGTGCCGCCACAAATCATGGTGTGGGATAAGAAAAACCTAACCGGTAAAATACAAGTTAACGATATAAAACAAACCGCCGAAGCCTTTATTCCTAAAATGAGAGCGGAAGGCGCCGACGTGATTGTCGCGATTCCTCACTCTGGTATTTCAACGGAAAAGTACCAACAAGGCGCGGAAAACTCAGTCTATTACTTAACTAAAGTGAAAGGAATTGATGCCATTACGTTTGGTCATGCACATGCTATTTTCCCAAGTAAAGAATTTGCTAATGTTGCTGGCGCTGATATCAAAAAAGGCACGATTAATGGTATTCCATCAGTAATGCCTGGCCGCTGGGGAAGCCATGTTGGCGTGATTGATCTCGTATTAGAACAAAAAAATGGCAAATGGGCGGTTGCAAGCGGTACTGCGGTAGCTCGTCCTATTTATGATGCGAATGCACAGAAATCGCTGGCAGCTGAAGACCCTGAAGTGAAGCAAGCGGTAGCAAAAGATCATAAAGCGACTCGTGATTTTGTGAATCAACCTATCGGCAAAGCCAATGATGTGATGTATAGCTTCTTGTCGTTAGTGCAAGACGATCCTACCGTTCAAATCGTTAATTTAGCGCAGAAAGATTATGTCGAACAATTTATACAAGGCGATCCGAATCTAGACGGTTTACCCGTGCTTTCGGCTGCTGCGCCATTTAAAGCTGGTGGTCGTAAAAATGATCCATCTAACTTTACCGAAGTGGAATCGGGCCAATTAACTTTCCGTAATGCAGCGGATTTATATTTATACTCAAATACTTTAGTCGCGCTGAAAGTATCCGGCAAGGAGGTTAAAGAATGGTTGGAATGCTCTGCAGGGCAGTTTAATCAAATCGATCCCAACAGCGATAAAGTTCAGCCTTTGATCAACTGGGATGATTTCCGCACTTATAATTTTGATGTGATTGATGGGGTGAATTATCAGGTCGATGTGACTCAGCCTGCAAGATACGATGGTGAATGTAAGCTGCTCAATAAAGATTCTCACCGTATCGTTGGGTTAACTTACCAAGGTAAACCGATCGTCCCTGAGCAAACCTTCATCGTGGCAACCAATAATTACCGAGCCTACAGCGGTAAATTTGCCGGTACTGGCGCGAGTCACGTGGCTTTTGATTCTCCAGATGAAAACCGTACCATCGTGGCGGACTACATTTCTCGTGTTAGTAAAGAGAAAGGCGAAGTGACACCAAGTGCGGATAACAATTGGTCATTTGCGCCGATTAAAACTCAAGCGGATTTGAAAGTGCAATTTGAAACCTCACCAAGTGAATTGGCGGCTAAATTCATTAAAGAGAAAGGGCAATATCCAATGAAAAAAGTCGGCACCGATGATGTTGGTTTTGCGGTGTATCAGATTGATTTGAAGAAATAGAGCATAAAGCTTAAAAGCGAATCGATAAAACAATCAAGCTCGGCACGTGATGTGCCGAGTTTTTTTTTGTCTGATTGTTATCGTTAATCATTATTCGTTCATTTGTGTAAACGTTTTCAATAATTGCATTGGATCACAGAATTAAACCTTCTAGGCTTGCTAATATAGCGACATCAAAGAGTGAATAAGTGCTGGTGTAATCGTTTTCTTGGTTGTGCAGTGCTTACGGAGGAATAAATGAAAGTATTAGTGACAGGTGGCTTGGGCTATATCGGCAGCCATACTTGTGTTCAGTTAATCGAAAATGGCCACACGCCCGTGGTGATGGACAACTTGTCTAACAGTAAAGCATTAGTACTGAATCGCATTGAAGCCCTAACGGGTCAGCGTCCGAGATTTCATTTAGGCGATGTGCGTGATGAAGCGTTTCTCGACTCTATATTTGCCGAACATAACATCGATGCGGTGATCCATTTTGCTGGCTTAAAAGCGGTGGGAGAGTCGGTCGCGAAACCATTGGAATATTACGACAATAACGTTAATGGTTCTTTAGTGTTAGCTCGTAGTATGCGCAAAGCGGGCGTGAAGAACATCATTTTTAGCTCGTCAGCTACCGTGTATGGCGACCCGCAACAAGTGCCGATCACCGAAGATTCACCGACAGGTGCAACGACTAATCCTTATGGCCGTAGCAAATATATTGTCGAAGAATGTTTGAGTGATTTATTCACCGCTGAAAACGATTGGAGCATTACACTACTGCGTTACTTCAACCCAGTTGGGGCGCATCCTTCTGGCACGATGGGCGAAGATCCACAAGGCGTTCCGAATAACCTGATGCCGTTTATCGCCCAAGTTGCGGTTGGTCGTCGAGAAAAGTTAGCGGTCTTTGGTGATGATTACCCAACGCCAGACGGCACCGGCATTCGTGACTATATTCATGTGATGGACTTGGCCGAAGGTCACTTAGCCGCACTCAATGCTTTAACCAACAAATCTGGCTTGCATATTTACAATCTCGGTACTGGTAAAGGGAGCAGTGTACTGGATATGGTCAATGCGTTTTCACAAGCGTGTGGGCGTCCGGTCGCTTATGAAATCCATCCGCGTCGTGCGGGTGATATTGCAGAATGTTGGGCAAGCACTACCAAAGCTGAAAAAGATTTAGGTTGGAAAGCGACGCGTGATATTGCCCAAATGAGCGTGGATACGTGGTATTGGCAATCCAATAATCCACAAGGCTATGACGAATTAGAGAAATAGACTCATATAAGTAGGAAACAAGATGTCCAAGGTAGAATTTAATCCCGTTGATCATCCACATCGCCGTTATAACCCATTAACAGGCCAATGGATTTTAGTCTCGCCGCATCGCGCAAAACGCCCGTGGAGTGGCCAAGATGAAAAGCCCGTTATTGATAGCATTAAGCCATACGATGAGGGCTGCTTTTTATGTCCAACCAACACACGTATTTCAGGTGATGTGAATCCCGACTACCAAGGTACTTACGTCTTTCAAAATGACTTTGCGGCGTTAATGCCCGATTCACCAGATGCACCGCAATCTAACGATCCTTTATTTAAAACCCAAGGTGTACGCGGTTTAAGTCGAGTGATTTGTTTCTCGCCTGATCACAGCAAAACCTTACCAGAGTTACCACTTAATCAAATTCGTAATGTGATTGATACGTGGAACGAGCAAATTGAGGAGCTGGGTAAAGATTACCTATGGGTTCAAGCGTTTGAAAATAAAGGCGAAGCGATGGGCTGTTCACAACCCCATCCGCACGGGCAAATCTGGGCAAACAGCTTCTTACCCAATGAGATTGAACGTAAAGACCATCACCTACGAGACTATTACCAGCAATATGGCTCGAATTTATTGGTCGATTACGTCGAGTCAGAATTAAAAGATGGCGCACGTACTGTCGTTGAAACTGAGCACTGGATTGCCGTCGTGCCATATTGGGCGGCGTGGCCATTTGAAACCATGTTATTGCCGAAAACCCATATTCGCCGCATGAGTGAATTAACGGATGCGCAGCGTGATGATTTAGCAGTGGCGATTAAAAAGCTTACCAGTCGTTACGATAACTTATTTCAATGCTCATTCCCGTATTCAATGGGCTGGCATTACGCGCCTTTTTTTGAAAATAGTAAGGTTGAGAATGAAAAAGTTGAAGATGATAATCAAGTCGATACCTCAACCGAACACTGGCAACTGCATGCTCTATTTTATCCGCCGCTATTGCGCTCTGCCACGGTTAGAAAATTTATGGTCGGTTATGAAATGCTGGCAGAAAGCCAACGCGATTTAACCGCCGAGCAAGCCGCCGAGCGCCTACGAGCTTTGAGCGATAAGCATTATAAAGAATAACGAATTTAGGATGCTCGGCTCTCGTTACTCGAGGTTTGAGCGCAATATTTAAAGGCTGGATTCGAGTTACGAGATTCCGAGCCACGAGAAACGATTTAGGGCTTTATTATGACAGAAAGAACCACACAACTTATTGATGCCGTATCTAATGCTTTTGAAACGATATTGGGTTACGCCGCCAAGCATATTATCCAAGCGCCGGGGCGTGTAAACCTCATCGGTGAACATACCGACTATAATGACGGCTTTGTCTTGCCTTGTGCGATTGACTACCAAACCGTGGTGGCCGCAGCAAAACGTGATGACAATATCGTGCGCGTGGTGGCGGTTGATTATGAAAACGAGGTCAATGAGTTTGATATTTCACAACCGATTGAGTTTGATAACAATGTTATGTGGGTAAACTACATTCGTGGTGTGATTGATTGCCTACAAAAACGTGGTTATCAGTTTAAAGGGGCGGATATTGCCGTTAGCGGTAACGTACCTCAAGGCGCAGGGCTGAGTTCTTCTGCCGCGCTAGAAGTCGTGATAGGGCAGACCTTCAAAACCTTGTATCAGTTAGAGATTTCTCAGCAAGAGATTGCACTTAATGGCCAGCAGGCAGAAAACCAATTTGTCGGCTGTAATTGCGGCATTATGGATCAGCTTATTTCCGCCGAGGGGCAACGTAACCATTCTCTTTTGATTGATTGCCGCTCATTAGACACTCAAGCGGTTTCTATGCCAGAAGACATGGCGATTGTGATCATCAACTCGAATAAAAAACGTGGCTTGGTCGATAGTGAATACAACACGCGCCGCCAACAATGTGAAGCCGCCGCCGAGTTTTTTGCTGTCAAAGCGCTGCGTGATGTGACCATTGAACAGTTTATCGAACGCCAAGCGGATCTTGATCCAGTGGTTGCCAAACGTGCCCGCCATGTCATTACGGAAAATGACCGAACCGTAGAAGCGGCTCACGCGTTAAAAAATCACGACATGGCACGCCTTGCGGTACTAATGGAACAATCTCATAGTTCAATGCGTGATGATTTTGAAATTACCTGCTCAGAAGTTGATACGATTGTTGAGATTGTAAAAGAGGTGATAGGCACTCAAGGCGGCGTACGCATGACCGGTGGTGGCTTCGGTGGCTGCGTAGTCTCATTGGTTCCACCATCATTAGTGGATGCAGTGAAGCAAGCCGTAGAAGATCAATACCAAGCGAAAACGGGCTTAAAAGAAACCATTTATGTGTGTAAGGCAATGGATGGCGCGGGGGAGGTTGTAAATGATGCTATGAGTCTGTAATCGGATCAAATGTGTGCGGAATGCAATTGAGTATTTAAGTACAAGGCGAGTTGAGGAGCTACTTGAGGGTGCTCTTTGACTTGCTCTAATAGCTTTAAATAACCAATGCGATAAAGGAGAATATTTTTTGATGCTAACCTAGATAGTCGTTATTCATTGAGATGATTTTTTGAACTGCACCTGAGCGAATAAGGTAAAGAAAAGTAGCCCCTACTTTCCGGTGCCAGTTCCTTGGTTAAGGCTTAATAAAAGAATGTCTACTTTTTAATATGTACTTCGACACTGTTAAAACAAATCTTTTTTGAAAAAAGGTATTTAAAATAAAATACCGTTTACTAGGACATGTTGAGCCTCATAATTGGGGGCTAGAATGGTTGCAGAGGCATAAAACCCTTCCTTTAGTTTGCCTAAGCGCTCTTGTTTAATCGCTATGGCAGGGTAGGTTGACGCCATCTTAAATGCTTCAGCTTCGTCGATCCCCCACTTTATGACGTTAGCAACAGACTCATCCATACCAATATGGGCACCTGCTAAATTACCATTCGTATTAACAAGCTTATTATCTACAACAGAAATTATTTCATCGTTTAACGTAAATGATGGGCTCTTACTACCAACAGAGGCCATGGCATCTGTCACAATTAGTAATTTCCCTTTAGGTTTAACTCTATGGGCTAATAACGCGGATTCTTTAGATACATGTATATTATCAGTAATAATTGAACACCAAGCATTGTCTGTCATTAGCGCTTTACCCACAACACCAGCTTGACGGCCTTCTAGTGGTGACATTGCATTGTATAAATGTGTAAACCCACTAATGGCATTAAAATATTGGTTATCTAGCTCCTGTGTTGTCGCATTACTATGGCCACAGGATAATATGGCACCTTTTTTAGCTAGCCACTTAATAGATTCATTATTAACTTTTTCAGGTGCTAATGTAATCAAAGTTGTACCTGATTTTAACCAAGGCAGTGATTCAAGCATAGATATTTGAGGATCAAAGAAGAGGGATTCGTTATGAGCTCCTTTTTTAGCAGGGTTTATCCAAGGTCCTTCTATATGAATGCCTAATATGCCGAGAGTATTACAATCTAATGCATTTTGGGCTGCTGTTAGTGCTTCATGGATTTTACGAGGCGTATCACTTATAAGAGTTGGGAGGAGGTAAGCAGTGCCATGCTTACGATGTGCTTTACAAATAGTGTCGATACCATCCACATCAGTTTTTTCGTTAAACATTACACCACCGCCACCATTCACTTGAATATCAATAAATCCAGGTGTAATGATTCCCTCTGCATAATGTTGAATAATTATTTTTTCATCGACAGTACTGGTTGGAAAAATACCAACTATCGTTTCACCCTGCCAAACTAAAGACGAATGAGTATGAAATCGTTCACCATCAAAAATTCTTTTAGCAGAAATTGCGTAATGTTCCATGTTAAGCTCTCGTAAATAGTAGAAGTGATAAGTTGTTGATGGGAAGTTTCCGGCTGTATAAATCCAGCCGGAAAAAATCAAATCATCAACTTATTGGTATTTTGAAAGAAAATTTGTATTTTTTAGTTTAAAAAACCAGCGTTTCGCATTTTTTCTACGACAATAGATTTTTGTTCAGCGGTTAAAGGCGTTAGTGGTGAACGAGGATCGCCAGCATCAATGTTGTGTAATGACATCGCTGCTTTACCAGCTGCAACACCACCGAACTCTACTAATACACGGATCAGATCGACGACATTATCCATCCCTTTAATTACAGAAGCATGGTCGCCTTTATTAAAATCATTAATGATTTTATTAAAATGTGGTGCAGCGTAGTTATAAGTGCTGCCTACGGCACCAATTGCACCAACTGCAAGTGCACCAGGTAAAAATTCGTCGACACCAAATGGAATATCATATTTACCATCACAAGCACGTAAACAACGTTGATATTCGTATAGATCACCATTATTGAACTTTAAGCCGTACAGATTAGGGATTTTTTTATCAGCAGCGATTAGGAACTGTTCCATATCAACAGTGACACCTGACATACCGGAATGGTAGTAATAAAAACCTTTGCTTGGAGCTGCAGCTGCAACAGTCGCACAGTATTCAACTAATTCATTGACTGACCCAGGTTTAAAGAAGCATGGTCCGATAGCCGAAGTGGCAAAAATATCTAATGTCTCAGCATGACGAGTAAGTTCAAGGGTGTCTACGATGCTCAAAGCACCAGTATGTACGGTAATCTTTAGTTGACCTTTTGAAGCCGTCACCCAACGTTCAGCAATAGCTTTTCTTTCTTCAACAGAACAGTGGATACCTTCTCCAGTTGTGCCACAGATATAAACCCCATTAACGTTATCTTTGATCAAATGATCTGCGATTTGATCTATAACTGGAAAATTGACCTTTCCATCGGTTGTGAAAGGTGTGTGTGGGGCAGCAATTAAACCAATAAGTTTTTCCATAGTTTTTATCTCAGTTAGGAAGTTAAACTTCAAAATTAAATTATATTTGGAGTTTTAGTTTATTTGGTTGTTTTTCATCCTGCAACTAAAAATCAAAGTAAATTTTGAATCTAGCTGTAAAGTGTGAGCTGTGCTGCTTTATTTAGCCATAATCGCTTAGGGTAATGTATGTTTACAAGTTGGAGTCGGAGTTTTATTTCAAAAAGCAAATTTACAAGGTAGTATAAAAACGGTAGTACTCATTTATTGAAGGTTTAAACGATGGCATATATGCAAACTTTAAGTACAGGAAAGATTTTAGACAGTTTAGGTAGTTTGCATGAGAGTTTAACTCCTTCTGCAAAAAAAATTTCATCCTATGTACTATCGAATCCGACAGAAGTAACCAAAGTGTCGATTGCTGAACTATCCAGTATTGTGAATGCAGGTGAGGCTACTATTATTCGATTTTGTCGCTCTTTGGGTTTTAAAGGATTCCAAGACTTTAAAATGGAACTGGCGATAGAATTATCAAAAGTGAATCAAGATGAACGTTCTATTTTAGATACTGAAGTTACTGATAAGGACAATGCAGAGGAGATAGGCTCTAAACTGTACAATGCAATAACAGCCGTTTTGGGTGAAACTCTGAACTTGATTAATATCAATATCTTAGAAGCTACCGCGAATAAAATAAAACAGAGTAAAGGTGTCTACTTTTTTGGTGTAGGCTCTTCTGGCATTACCGCAGAAGATGCTAAAAATAAATTAATGCGAATTGGCTACAATGTGGATGCGTTGACTAATAATCATTTTATGTACATGAAAGCATCATTACTTCAGCCTGGTGACATTGCCATTGGAATCAGCCACTCAGGAACATCTGCTGAAACGATTAAAGCTTTAAAGCTTGCGAAAGAAAATGGAGCTGCGACAGCGGTTATTACGCATAACCCACGCTCACCGATTGCTAGTCATGCAGATTTTATCCTAGTGAACGGAAATCGGCAGGGTAAGCTTCAAGGTGATTCGATCGGCACCAAAATTTCTCAGTTGTTTGTTTTGGATTTGATATATACGCTTTTGGTACAGAAAGATCCTGATTTAACTCAACAAAATAAAGTGAAAACCACGACAGCGCTTGATTGAATTATCATCGTTCTATGTTACTGATGAAGTAAGAGATGGTGATAGTTAAAAAGGTTCTATGGTGATGCAGATGAGTATTTCTATGCCTTGAATTTTCGTTTCGAAGTTTAACTTAAGCTGCATAATGAGAAGCGCCGTACTTAGAAAAGTACGGCGTTTTTTTATTTCTTTATCAACAGTATTTTTTCTTTATTGAAGCTTGCTGTTTAAGCGATGAATTTTTGAATATGTTAATTCAATGATAAAAGAAAACAGTAAAAACTGTGGAGTATATCTCTATTTTTATATATTAATGTTGAAGTTTAACTCCGTGTTCATATTATATGAAGCATAACTTCATATTTGAAAAGTGGACAATTAAAGATGACGTCGAATCATAAAGAACACTGCTTAAAAGCACTCGGAAAAGGTTTTGTTGCTTCTTGCCAACCTGTAGACAATGGCCCTATGGATAAACCAGAGATTGTAGCAGCAATGGCGGAAGCGTCTGTTTGTGGTGGTGCTACAGCGTTACGTATTGAAGGTCTCGAAAATCTAAAAGCTGTCCGCACTAAAGTTAACGTTCCTATCATCGGTATTATCAAAAGAGACTTAGCCGATAGTCCTATCCGTATCACTCCATTCATTGAAGATATTCATGCGCTTAAAGACGCTGGTGCTGACATTATCGCTATTGATGCCACCCATCGCGTGCGTCCAGAAAGCATCGAAAATTTAGTGAAAGAGATTCAATCTTTAGGTTGCTTGGCTATGGCAGATTGCTCAAATTTTGAAGAAGGAAAATATAGTGAATCTATTGGTGTCGAAATTATCGGCACCACAATGTCTGGATATGTTGGGGATGAAACTCCAACGGAACCCGATTTTGAATTAGTTACTCGATTGGCTCAATCAGGTTGCTTAGTGATGGCTGAAGGCCGTTATAACTCTCCAGAATTGGCACAGAAAGCAATAAAAGCAGGGGCATATTCTGTAACTGTAGGCTCCGCAATTACTCGAATAGAACATATTTGTGGATGGTTTAAAGAATCTGTTAATCATGGCCGTAAAAGTGTGGAAGGGAAAAACCATGAGTAAAGTATTGAGCGTAGATCTTGGTGGAACGAAAATTGCGGCTGCTCTTGTGATTAATAAAAAAATAGTAGAAAGAGCCCAAGTCTCTACTCCAAAGGCACCTGAACAATTAGAAAGCGTTTTGAAAGAGTTATTAGCCCCCTTTATGCCAGAAGCACAGGTTGTCACAGTAGCATCTACAGGGATCATTAATAAAGGAATACTAACGGCTTTAAACCCTAAAAATTTAGGTGGTTTAAATCATTTTCCTATTCAATCTGTTATTGAAAATATCACTCAGTTACCAACGTTAGTAATTAATGATGCTCAAGCTGCTGCTTGGTCAGAATTTAAGTTATTAAAGACTCCTGCTTCTAATATGGCATTTATAACAGTATCTACTGGTGTCGGAGCAGGATTGGTACTTGCTGAAACATTGCATGTTGGGCCAAGTGGTTTATCGGGGCACGCAGGACATATGCTTTCGGATCCTAATGGGCCAATGTGTGGTTGTGGTCGGAAAGGGTGTGTGGAATCCATTGCCTCAGGGACAGCAATTGCTGCTGCTGGTAAGGCTTTTTGGGGAGATGAATGTACAGGACAACAGGTCTATCAATATTTTATTAATGGAGATCGAGACGCAGCAAATATTATTAACTGTTCCGCAAAAAGTATTGCGAATTTAATTGCAGATCTCACTATTTCTCTTGATTTAGATGTAGTGATCCTTGGTGGAAGTGTGGGACTGGCTGAAGGATATTTAGAGCTGGTTAGAAATCATTTAGATCTATTACCAGACATCTATAAACCAAGAGATATTGGATTAGCACAATCAGGTGCAGATGCAGGCTTATTAGGCGCAGCAAGTCTGTACCTAGATAAAAGCTATTTTACAGTTAACTAATCATAAATATTTAAAA
Organism: Vibrio rumoiensis; assembly: GCF_002218045.2. Taxonomy (NCBI): domain Bacteria; kingdom Pseudomonadati; phylum Pseudomonadota; class Gammaproteobacteria; order Vibrionales; family Vibrionaceae; genus Vibrio; species Vibrio rumoiensis. The sequence goes on along the minus strand of NZ_AP018686.1, from coordinate 965,104 downwards.
TTAACGAGGGTTTATAATAATGGAAAATCATTCATTTGGTGCATTAAATTATATAATGCTACTGGTTTACCTCTTCGCAATCATGATGGTCGGTGTGTACTTTGCTAAAAGGCAGAAGTCTACAGAAGATTACTTCAAAGCAAGTGGACGTATTCCAGGCTGGGCAGCTGGTATCAGTGTGTTTGCAACGACACTAAGCTCAATAACTTTTATGTCAATTCCTGCAAAAGCTTATACATCTGACTGGACTTTCTTAATCGGTCAATATATGGCAATTGCGGTATTGCCAATAGTATTTATTTACTACATTCCTTTTTTCAGAAGGTTAAACCTAACTTCTGCTTATGAATATTTAGAAAAACGCTTTGATGTAAGAATGCGTTTATTCTCTAGCATTTCATTTATGCTGTTTCATATTGGTCGAATTGCTATCATTATCTACTTAACAGCACTTACCTTAATACCTTTTATTGATATTAATCCATTATTTATCGTATTCCTTATCGGCGTGCTTTGCATCGTATATACCTTTATGGGGGGGATAGAAGGGGTAATATGGACCGATGTAATTCAAGGGGTGATGTTATCTGTTGCTGCCATCGCTATCTTCGTCATGATTTGTTTTAATGTTGATGGTGGTTTAGGGGAAATTTATAATCTCACTGCTAGTGCTGATAAATTTTTTCCTGCTGAGAGCTTTTCATGGAGTTGGACCGAAAGCCATGTACCAGTACTGATTATAGGTTTCCTATTTGCTAGCTTACAACAGTTCACAGCAAGCCAAGACGTGGTGCAGCGCTATATCGTAACGGAGTCTATTGAAGAAACAAAGAAAGCACTTGTGATGAATGCTAAATTGGTGGCTATTGTCCCTGTATTCTTCTTTGGTGTTGGTGCAGCGCTTTATGCATACTACTCTCAAAACCCTCAGCTATTACCTGAGGACTTTAATACCGGTGGGATCCTTCCATTCTTTGTTATCTCCCAAATGCCAGCAGGTGTGGCTGGAATAATTATCGCCGCTATTTTTGCAGCATCACAATCAAGCATTTCAAGTAGCTTAAATAGCATTTCAGCTTGTTTTACTTCTGATGTTTATGAGCGCTTTGGTGAAAATAAACCAGCAACAAAAATACTGTTTGTTGCTCGCTCTGTGACCGTTATAGCTGGTGTGATGGGAGTGCTTGCGTCAATTTACCTTATTTACTCAAATGAAAGTGAGTTATGGGATACTTTCAATAGTTTAATAGGCTTGATGGGCGGTCCAATGACAGGCTTATTTATGCTAGGTATCTTTATTAAGAAAGCTAATGCAAATAGTGCATTGGTGGGTGTTGTGGCGAGCGTTATTTCTGTCTTATTCGTGCAATCATTCACTGACCTTAACTTCTTCTTCTACGGTGTAATTGGGACTTTAGTTGTCGTTATTGTTGGTTACCTCACTGCGCCATTGTTTAAGTCTAAACTTACAGAATCAAAGCTTGATAACTTAACTATGTAATTTATCCCCCCCTATCTTTTGCTAAAGGGTAGGGGGCATTATGTAATGATTTTAGTTCTATTTATTATTAAAGGTCCAAATTATGTTTTTAGGTGATTTAAGCGATTCTAACAGTTATAAAGTTTTGCCAGATGCTTTCCAGAAGGCGATTAAATATTTAGATAGTGTTGATTTAGAGGCCTTACCTATTGGGAGACATGATATTGATGGTGAGAACATGTATATCAACGTCATGACTTTTGAAACTGGTGCTGCCGATTCGAAACAAGCTGAAGTGCATAAAGAATATGTTGATATGCAAATTTTAATATCAGGAAATGAACGTATTGAGTTTGCTTTAAAAGGAAAGCATCCTCATGCAACGTTTTATGATGAAAAGGATGACTACTATTTGGTTGAATCATTATTATGTACAAATGAAGTGACATTATCACCAAGACAATTTGCTATTTTCTTTCCTGAGGAGCCTCACAAACCAGGATGTGTGGTTGATAAACCTTTAGTTTTAAAGAAGGCTGTAATTAAGATTCATGTTAAATGCTTGAAATAAGTCTTTCATTGTAACCTCCTTTTGCACTTCTCCCCCTAAAATCTTTGTGCAGCCTCCTATTAATAGGAGGTTTTTTAATCTTGCAGTGTCGTTCAAATCATTAGCTTTTTTATAAGCCGTAAGTTTGATTTAGCGCTTACCATTTGCCCTTTACAATTTGGATCGTTTTTCCATCATATTTTGCGGAAGGTCGTTTGCTCTACATTTCCTGATTGATGGAAATAACAGTAAGACTGTCAGAAGCATAATAAACAAAAAGCCCAGCATCGATTATCAATGCTGGACTTTTACTAATAGCTTGTTGGTATCTTCACAAATGCCACTCTGAAGAATGGCATTCAGTGTATTGCTAGAACCTGTAACCAACACCAAATGATAAGCTAGCAGAGACTGCATCGTAAGAGTCTGAATCTAAAGCGTTTACATCATCAAAGTCAACGGTACTCATACCGACTAACAGCCCAGCGTTGATAGATAAATGTTCGTCAATAGCATAATCAGCACGTAACCCACCGATAAATCCATCAATATCGTAAGTTGCTGATTCAATCTTACCGTTACCGAGTTGATAGCCGATTACTGGGGTAAGTTTTAGCTTGTCTTCAAGTAACTTAAAGTCATAGCCAATGGTGGTTTTGAATGTCCAAAGATCAGCATCTCCAGTACCATTTGTGTCATCAGCGTCAGCATCACCCTGCATTGAGATAAAAGTCTCTGCACCGATGACGAAGTTGCTGCTACCTAGGTTTGTATCACCATGAATGACAAGACCAGACGTAGAGACACTAATATTATCGAGACTAGAGCCATCATAAGCAAAGCCCTCTTGAGCAATACCAACGGTAAGTTCACCAGCGTAAGCACTACCAAAACTCATCGCACTAAGCGCGGCACCAAGAACTAAATACTTTTTCATTTTCATTACCTTTCAATACGTTTGGTAGGATTTGCCCTGCCAAAACTAAGATTCATTGGTTATGTGAGTTGATTGCTCACTTCAATGGAGCAGATGTTAAATAGCTCACTAGGTAATGTATCTTTATTAAAATTAATAATATTAAAATTCAATAAAAACATATGGTTAATGTTGCTCTCAGTGAGGGTAAATCACTTAGGTATAAACATTCATCAAAGTCGGCAGTACCTTTGAGCGGTTTGATTGATGGATTTATAAGATGAGGTAGGCGCTCACAGAAAGGGTTTTAATTTGATAAGACAGGGCTGGTTAATCATAAGTCACAGTAAGATTAATTAAGCAGGAAACTAGCCATCACGTTGATACTTATCCAACAATCATCGGTATTTTTTAGCCCAATTACGCACTTCAAAGTTCCTCCCTCGCTTTGGCTCACCGCACAATACGCCCCATTATCTTATTTTTTAGAGGTTTTTTAATTTGTTGTTTTTATTATATTTTTAGTTTTCGTGGTGATTATTAATTTTAATAAAAAGCTTTTTTTGAGACTTAAGTCACAATGACTTGTAAGCATTTTTCTTCGTTAGGGTTAGTTTCTACGCAGCGGTTAGAAAGGGTAAATCTAGCAGGAGAAGAGCAAAAGATAATTAACAATAATGGAAACACAATCATGAAACGCACATTTGTCGCCCTAACTTTTGTTGCCTTTATCGCATTGACTGGCTGTGAAGCAACCCCAACGCATTCAAAGAATGAAATCGTCACGGTAGAGACGATTAGCGATAACGCCACAAACGAATCACAAGTCATGATTGTTGAGTATACCGATGGCAAGCGTGAATTGGTCATTCACCAGACGGTTCGAGCGGATAATCAGAATGCAAAAAAGGTTAAGTTAGCAACGCAAAACCAAAGAGTTCGAGGGATATTGGTGACTAAGCTTTGTCACGAAATGGAAAATGGTGCGCCTGATATGATCGCGGGCGCTGGTTATACAGTTAAGGACGTCCCTACACTTCGTGTTCATATTGAAACAGACGAAGAAAATGACATATTAAACATGACTTGTACTTTATAAAGCGAGATGAACTTTATTAAGGTAAGACGCTTAATTATTCACGACACAGTTTGCAGATTTTGGTCAATTACCACCATATCTTGTTAATCCTCAGCTCATCATAGGTAATTAAATTATGGGTAGACAGATAAAGCGAGTTTCAACCGGTGCCGTAAAGCGGAATAAGCTTATTACTGGAATAAATATATTGTGGTCACTTCTTTGTTTGGTTGGTCACATTATTAATTTTTATATATTAGCCACAAAAGAAAACTACCCTTTTCTGTGGAAAGGCTTAGCTGTTTGGACTGCCATCACAGTGATTGGTTGTTTGGTAAGCTGGATTATCCATCTATTTATAATTAAGCCAACCGACTAGGTCACGACCTTCTAAATTAACATAATTCATTCTCTATTATGATGCAGGATTGGTCGAGTGATAGAGACTATAGTGCTCAACGTTAAAGTGAATAATATGAAAAATATCCTACTTATTGTATTTGCTCTCTCATTTTGTTTTCCGGCTTTTTCTGCTGAGAAGACTTACAAAGACTGGTTTTTTCGTACCGATGGCGAGGACTTTTATTACGCTGTAACCGTCAATAACAATAATCATATATTTGGAGAATATTGTTATATTGAAGATCAAGAATGCTTATTTTTAATTGGTGTGGGTATAGCTTGTACCGAAGGAGATAAGTATCCAGTTTTAGTTAATACAGAGTCTGGTTCAGTATATCTTAACCTCGTTTGTGGAAACAGAATTGGCAAACAGAATGTGTTGATCTTTGATGACTTTGAGCAAATTGAGAGCGTAGTTAAAGCAAGTAAGCAATTTAAGATAGCAATACCAATAAAAGATAGCCAATTTAAGGTATCTCGTTTTAGTTTGTCAGGTTCGACGTATAGCTTAGATGTTCTGTCAAAAGAGATCGAGAAGCGTGTATTGTCACCAAATGTAGATAGTGCATTACTATAATTTGACACAGTATAAATAGTTTAAATTCTTTGTATCGAATTCTCCCCAAACGTGCCAGCCATTACCTGGCACGCTTCTTTATAACTTTATAAACGCCTTCATTCCTTACGGCATTCCCAATGCATTCGGCAACCATAACGACACTGCTGGTATGTAGGTAATAATCATCAAGAACACTAATAAGATCATTAGCCACGGGAGGGCGGCTCGAATGGTGGCGCTGAGTGGCATTCCTGTCACGGCTGACGTAACAAACAAATTCAAGCCGACGGGGGGCGTGATTAAGCCGATTTCCATATTCACTACCATGATGATGCCAAAGTGTATAGGGTCGATGCCAAGCTCAATCGCAATCGGGAATAAGATGGGCGCGAGGATCAAAATAATCGCCGACGGCTCCATAAAGTTCCCCGCTAATAAGAGAATAATATTAACTAGCAATAAGAACATCCAAGGTGATAAACCTAAGGTAATAATCCACGCGGCAATGGTTTGAGGGATTTGTTCTGTAGTTAACACAAATGCAAATAACATGGCATTGGCGATGATAAACATCAGCATCACGGTCAGTTTGGCCGCTTCCAGTAATACGCTCGGGCATTGCTTGATGGTAATGTCTTTATACACAAATAAGGCAATGAATCCGGCATATACCGCAGCAACCGCCGCCGCTTCGGTTGGGGTGAACATACCGCTGTAAATCCCACCTAGAATGATCACCATTAACAGCAAACCCCATGCCGCTTTGCGTCCGCTAGCCAACCATTCTTTAAAGGTAGCTCTTGGCATGGCGGGTAGGTTTTTCTTACGGGCAATAATGTAGATGGCGGTCATCAAACCTAGCCCTAATAAGGTGCCGGGGATCACGCCTGCCATGAAAAGTTTACCGACCGAGCTTTCAGTCGCTGCGGCGTAGACGACCATTACAATTGAAGGGGGAATCAAAATGCCTAATGTACCGGCATTACACACAATCCCTGCGCCAAATTCTTTTGGATAGCCAGAGCGAACCATGCCGGCAATGGCGATTGAGCCGACGGCGGCAACGGTGGCCGGTGATGAGCCTGACAGGGCAGCAAATAACATACATGCCATGACCGCGGCAATCGCAAGGCCGCCACGAATGTGTCCGACACTGGAGTTGGCAAAGTCGATTAAACGTTTTGCGACTCCGCCACTGGTCATGAACGCGCCAGAAAGTAAGAAGAAAGGAATGGCGAGTAAGGTGTAATGTTCTGAGGTTTCAAACAGCTTGATCACCAAAGAACGGATTGAATCTTGACTAAAAAATAAGATGCTAAGCGCACCCGATAGGCCTAACGAGATAGCAATCGGTACGCCAATAAACATTAAAAGAAATAAGCTAAAAAACAGAAAAAGAATCGTCATTATGGTTGGTCCTTCTTCTGTGGTGCTTGCTTTGTTGAGTCGGCTTGCTTGTGCGCAGTTTGTTCGTTTGAGTTTTGATCATCCGGCATCATGGCCATCGCGTGCTTCATCGCATCCTTGGTTTCATCGGCAATGCCAAGCCCAAGTTGTAAGCCCCGAATAATACGGATGAAGATTTCAAGAAAGCGAATCCACAATAGGGTAAAGCCTAGTGGTACTACAGCGCCGATATACCAAAGTTTGATGCCGATTTTTTCGAGATCTTCGGCGTAAATGTCGGCACGAAATAGGGTGCTCACCCAGTCGTAGCTTGCGTAGGTCATTAGGCTGGCATAAGTGAGGCACGCAAGACAGGCGAGAATACCCAGTGCTTTTTGTTTGCGAGTAGAAAGTAATTTAACGACGACATCAACGCCAATGTGTCCGCCAATTCGTACGCCATAAGACATGCCAATAAAGATCAGCCAGCCAAACAACGCTTTAGTTAAGGCGGTGCTCCAGGTCATCTCTTGAGCGAAGCCAATGAAGAAATCGCCTATCGACAAGAACGCATCGCTAGTCGCTGACCATTCACGATCGTAGAACCAATCGGATAAGTCGTAGAAAGGCGTATAAAGGTTATTTAAAACCACATACACAAAGGTTACGAGGGTCATCGCGGCTAAGAGGAAGGCAACGAGGCCTTCCTCTAACTTTGACCATAAATGATAAACAGCATTCATTGGTTGGCCTTTTTATTGAAGTGAATCCGATTAACAATTAATTGCCTGCCGCGAGTGCAGCTTCAATCACATCAGAACCAATATCATCTTCGAATTTAGCCCAAACTGGCTTCATCGCTTTTACCCACTCTGCGCGTTCTTCTGGGGTTAATTGGATGATTTCAGAAGTACCAGAATCGATAATAGATTGTTTCGCCGTTTGGTTTAAAGCACCAGCTTCTGAGTTCACATGCTCCGTCACTTCATCCAAAATATCAGACAGCTGCGCGCGAATATCATCCGGTAAACCATTCCAGAACTTGGTGTTAGTGATCAACATGTAATCCAGTACGCCGTGGTTAGATTCGGTGATGTACTTTTGTACTTCGTTGAATTTTTGTGAGTAGATGTTCGACCAAGGGTTTTCTGCCCCGTTGACCACGCCGGTTTGTAGGCCTTGGTATACTTCAGCGAAGCTCATTTTTCTTGGGTTCGCACGAACCGCTTTAAATTGCTCATCTAATACATCGGAAGCTTGTACACGGAATTTCAGACCACGAGCGTCGCGCGGTACATGAAGAGGTTTATTCGCAGAAAGTTGTTTCATTCCGTTGTGCCAGTAACCTAAGCCTGTAATGTTGTGGTTTTCCATCGATTTTAATAACGATTTTCCAGTTTCACTTTGTTGGAATTTATCGACCGCATTAATATCTTTGAATAGGAAAGGAAGATCGAAAACTTGTAATTTCTTGGTGTATTGGCCGAATTTCGCTAAAGAAGGCGCGATAAATTGCACATCGCCAAGTAGCAAGGCTTCCATTTCTTTACCATCACCATAAAGCGATGAGTTGGAATACACTTGTACTTCGACTTTGCCTTTTAAACGTTCTTCGACCAATTTTTTAAACAGTAATGCGCCTTGTCCTTTTGGTGTGCTGTCGGCCACCACGTGAGAAAACTTGATCACAATTGGATCGGCCGCGTTAGCAGAAAAAGCGAACATCATGGATGTCGTGACAATAGAAGCCGCACAAAGGAGTGTCCGGCCAGTAGTTGAAGCTTTTCGTATAAAGGAAAACATAAATAACCCTCTTCCATTTGGAGTAATTCTGTTGATGTACTTTTTGGTGTTATTGCTTTAGGTGACATTTTTAATTGATAACGTTATCTGTTAAAGCCTAACTCTATATTTCAATTGTGCTTATTCGACCTTTGGCTAACGTGTGGAAATTTATGTATGAAGTGAGGGAGCGCTCACGTTCAATGTCGAATGAGGGGCTCGGTTTGGTGTATTTATCTTTAACGCGATACCGATAAATCAGTACTTTTACCTTTCTTTACATGCTTTACCCTTTGATGTTTCTGAAAGAATCGGTATAACTTTGTTATGACTTTTCTAAATTCGCTCTCCCTATGAAAATTAAAAAAAGATGGATGCTTATTGTTGCGGTTCCGGTTATCGGCATTGCGAGTTGGTTTTATTTTGGCCAGTCGGAGCCAGCGCCAGCCTACGCCACGGAAACGGTGCAGCGCGCTAATATTGAAAATACCGTATTAGCCAATGGTATGTTGCAAGCAGCCAAGTTGGTGAATGTCGGTGCGCAGGTTTCAGGGCAAATCCAAAAACTGGCGGTATCACTAGGTGATGAGGTGAAGCAAGGGGATTTGATTGCCCAGATTGATAGCTTAACTCAGCAAAATAACCTTAAAGAATCGCAAGCCTCACTTGATAGTTTAAATGCGCAATACCGAGCTAAGCAGGCGCAAATCAAACAAGCAAAATATGAATACCAACGCCAGAAGGGCATGCTGGCAGCCGAAGCCAGTTCTCGCGCCGATTACGAAAGTGCAGAAGCGACGCTCGCGATCTACCAAGCGGATTTAGCCCAATTAAAAGCGGAAATTGAAAAAGCCAAAATCAATGTCGACAGCGCACAAGTGGATCTAGGCTACACCACGATTAGTGCTCCGATGGACGGCACGGTGGTGTACACCGCAGTAGAAAGTGGCCAAACGGTCAACGCCAATCAAACCACGCCAACTATTATTGAGCTTGCTCAGCTTGATACCATGACAGTGAAAGCACAAATCTCCGAAGCGGATGTGATTCATGTTCAACCAGGTCAAACCGCTTATTTCAGCATTTTGGGTCAGCCAAATAAAAAATACCAAGGCACATTACGCGCCATCGAACCCGGCCCAACCATTATGACTGGCGATGATAGCCAGCTTGCGGTCACTGACACCGATGCGATTTATTACAACGCGTTATTTGATGTAAAAAACCCACAAGGCACACTGCGAATTGGCATGACGGCGCAAGTGTCGATCATCTTAAATCAATCGAAAGATGCGTTACTTGTACCGGCGCAAGTATTGCAACCATCTAAAGGGGAAGGGCAATTTGAAGTCCCTGTTTTGCAAGGGCAAGACGTGGTGTATAAAAACGTAACCGTAGGGATCAATAATAAAGTACATGCGGAAATTCTCTCTGGTTTAGATGAAGGCGACCAAGTGATTGTTGGCATGCCTTCCGATGATACCTTTTCAAGTAAACGTGGCCGGATGAGACTGTAATATTATGGGCCAGCCTTTACTGAAAATTGAAAACCTTACTCGTTGTTTTGCCAGTGGTGATGAGTCATTAACCGTATTAAATAACGTCAGCCTTGAGATCCAGCAAGGTGAAATGGTGGCGATTGTTGGCGCGTCGGGTTCTGGTAAGTCGACCTTGATGAATATCTTAGGTTGCCTTGATCAGCCTAGCTCCGGTCAATATTGGATTAACGGACAAGATACTTCTACGCTTGATAGCGATCAATTAGCGGAACTGCGCCGAGAATATTTTGGTTTTATCTTCCAGCGTTACCATTTGCTCAGCGATTTAACCGCAGTTGGTAATGTGGAAGTGCCGGCGGTGTATGCCGGAGTGCCTCATTCACAACGCAGCGAACGTGCCCAGCAGTTATTGGGCCGTTTAGGGTTGGGCGAGCGTTTAACTCATAAACCAAACCAGTTAAGTGGCGGTCAGCAACAGCGTGTTAGTGTCGCTCGCGCCTTAATGAACGGCGGTGATGTGATTTTGGCTGATGAGCCAACGGGGGCCTTAGATAGTCAAAGCGGCCAAGAAATGATGGCGTTGTTGAAAGAGCTGCATCAAATGGGGCATACCATTATTTTGGTGACTCATGATATGGATGTGGCGCATTTTGCGGATCGTATTATCGAAATCAAAGATGGTGAGATCATTGCTGATACGCGATCTGATGAGTTCAGTCCCTCCTCGCAAGTGACTCCTGCTACTCCAAAGAAATTGCATCCTCAAGGCCATTCTGCTTCACATTGGTGGCATTGGGACAGTTTTATTGATGCATTGAAAATGGCTTTACTGGCGATGTCGAGCCATCGAATGCGTACCTTTTTAACCATGTTGGGTATCATTATTGGCATTGCGTCAGTGGTTTCAGTCGTGGCGCTGGGCAATGGTACGCAAAAGCAAATCTTAGCCAATATCGCTTCCATGGGCACCAACACCATTGATATTCGACCGGGTACAGGGTTTGGTGATAGACGCTCTGGGCGAGTGCGTACTTTGACCGCTGAAGATGCCAAAGCGATTAAAAACTTATCTTATGTCGATAGCGTGACACCATCACTCAGTAATAGCTTAACCGTTCGTTATGACAATGAAGCGGTCAGCGCGTCGGTAGAAGGGGTTGGGCCGGATTATTTTCGCGTTAAAGGGTATGAGATTGCGCAAGGGCAGTTTTGGCAGCAAGACAGTGTCGATGCGTTAGCGCAAGATGCGGTGATTGATGACAATACCAGACAAGCGTTATTTCCGGATAAAAATCCGATTGGGCAGGTGATCTTCCTAGGTCGATTGCCAGTGCGGATTGTCGGTGTGACCGCTCCGAAAGAAAGTGCGTTTGGTAATAACGACAGTTTGAATGTGTGGGTGCCTTATACCACGATGTCTGGCCGAATGATGGGACAACGTTATCTCAATAGCATCACGGTACGGATTGATGAAAATGCCCCGAGCAGTGCCGCTGAGCAAGGCATTATTAGCTTGTTAAAAATGCGTCATGGTACGGAAGATTTCTTCACCATTAATACCGATACTATTCGTCAAAATATTGAAAAGACCACCGCGATGATGACCTTATTGATTTCTTCGATTGCGGTTATTTCATTGGTGGTAGGTGGCATTGGCGTGATGAACATTATGTTGGTGTCAGTGACCGAACGTACCAAAGAAATTGGCGTTCGAATGGCGGTAGGCGCAAGGCAAATTGATATTTTGCGTCAGTTCTTAATTGAAGCGGTATTAGTGTGTTTGTGCGGAGGCATTGCCGGTATTGGCTTAGCGTTTGGATTGGGCGCATTACTCAGTTCATTCAATGGCAGTTTCCAAATGATTTATTCTGTAGCGTCGATTATTTGGGCATTCGTATGTTCAACTTTGATTGGTATTGTGTTCGGTTTCTTACCAGCTAGAAACGCTGCCAAGCTTGATCCTGTCGAAGCATTAGCGCGAGATTAATGATGATGAATAAAACAATAATTAGCCTAGTGTTAAGCTCCGTTGTGTTAACTGGTTGTGGCACATTAACCCGAACGGACTATCAAGCGCCGCCAGTGCAAATACCAGAAGGCTGGCAACAAAAGCATCTTTCTCAAGCGGTAAAAGTGGACCCATGGTGGTATGCGTTTAATGATCAAACCCTGAATCAATTTATTGATAAAGCGTTGATCACTAACAACGATTTAGCTCTTGCGACGTTCACTTTGAAAAAGGCTCGGCTACAAATGGGCCTGGCTGATGATGATTTGTATCCGCAGTTAAGTTCAACTACTTCTGCTGGTGTGTCTAAACCCTTAGATGGTGGCGATTCAACCGACAGTTACCGCACCAACTTATCGGTCAGTTATGAATTGGATTTGTGGGGAAAAATTTCAGCTGATACCGATCAAGCTAAATGGGCGGCAATGGCGAGTCTTGAAGATAGAGAAAGCACCGCGCAAAGTTTAGTGGCGACTACCGCGTCGCTTTACTGGCAAATTGGCTATTTAAAGCAGCGCATCGCACTAAGTGAAAGTGATGTGGCAGATGCGCAAAAAACCTTAGACTTGATCACTCGTCAATATCAATTGGGCGCAGTGACTAAGCTGGATGTATTGGAAGCGAAACGCAGCCTCGCCAGCTTGCAAGCGCAGCAGAGCCAATTTAATCAACAGCTGGTGGAAGCGAATAATGCGTTTGCGATTTTATTTAATCAGCCGCCGCTCGATATGACACAAAACGTTAAGCAATTACCTGATATTACCTTGCCGCAAGTATCATCGGGTGTTCCTGCCGATTTATTGATCCGCAGGCCAGATGTTAAAGCGGCGATTTACGACATTAAATCGAGTCTCGCCAGTAAAGATTCGGCAGATTTAGAGTACTTGCCAACACTGACGCTAACTGGCGCATTAGGTGGCTCATCGGAAGAATTAAAAAACTTATTATCCAATCCGATTGGTAGCTTAGGTGCTGATTTAACTCTGCCATTTTTACAGTGGAATGATATGCAAAATAATCAGGCAATCGCGGATGTTGAATATCAATCGGCGGTAGTCAATTATCGTCAAGTGTTGTATTCGGCGTTTCAAGATGTCGAAAATGCGTTATCGGCCAGAGAGCAGTTGCAATATCAACATGATCGCCTGCAAGAGCAATATGATGCTGCTGAGCAAGCAGAGAAGATTTATATTTCTCGCTATAAATACGGTTCGATCACCATCATGGATTTACTGGATTCACAAGAAAACACGCGAAACGCCAAAGCGTCATTATTAGAAAATCGCTATAACCAGTTTGTCGCCCAAGTGGCGCTGTATCAAGCATTAGGCGGTCAAGATATTGCGCCGGATGTCGATGCGTATCAAGAGGATGATTCGGATATCTAATGAATAAAGAATTATCACAATAGCCAAATTCGAAATGCAATAAAGAGGGATGTATGAAAATAGGATTTATTGGCTACGGCAAAAGTACTAACCGTTATCACATGCCGTTTGTAGAAGATTCTGGACAGTATGAAATCGTGGGGTTTTATACTCGAGGTTCAAAATCGTTTGATATGCCTTACCAAACGAACACCGATCTGACACGCTTTCCGGATGTTGAACAATTACTCAATAGTGATGCTGAAGTGATTAGCGTTACCACGCCTCCGGAATACCACTATGAATATACCAAAAAAAGTATCTTGGCCGGCAAGCATGTGATTGTTGAAAAGCCATTTTGCAATACTTTAGCGGAAGTGGAAGATTTGTATCGGCTTGCTGAGGCGCACAATGTGAAAATTACGCCGTATCAAAACCGCCGCTATGACAGTGATTTTCTGACTATTAAGAACATATTACAGCGTCAAGATATTGGTAAGGTGATGGAGATTGAGTCGAACCACACTCATTACCGACCAGATGGCGCGGATAACCGAGGCAACCAATACGATGGCAGTGTGTTGGGCCATGCCGTGCATTTTATCGATCAGATTGTCAGTTTATATGGGGAACCAGACAGCCTTATTTATGATGTGTGTAACCAGAAGAATTTCTACATTGGTGAAGGCTTAATGCATTCAGATACCGTGCCGGAAGACTATTATGATATTAAGCTGATTTATGGAAATTTGCGCATTCGTGTTCGTCATTCTCAATTAATTGTTAAGCATCCACCTCGCTGGATTATCAACGCCACCGAAGCCACAGTTGAAAAGTATGAGATTGACCAACAAGAACGCGACTTAAAGCAAGGTATCTTTTTAGATTCCCCGACATTTGGTCATGATACGGCAGAAGGTTTATGTAAGATTTACTATAAAGATCGAGTAGAAGAAGTGCCGGCAGAGTACCTACATTACACTCAATTTTATAATGACTTTAAAAACTGGGTGGAAGGTCAAAGACCCAACCCTCCGGTTGAGAAAAGTGAAGCATTAACCGTGATTCATATTTTAGAAACCATCGCGAATAAAGCAGAATATGTGCCTTTAAAACTGCAAAAGTAATGTTTATTCGATGATAAAAAACCGCCAATACTTAATGTATTGGCGGTTTTTTGTTAAGTGAAAAAGGAAGTTATTTTGCTTGCTTATAACGGTCAAAGATAACCGCTGCAAGTAAGATGCTGCCACGTACGACGTACTGAGCAAATGGTGAAATGTTTAACAGGTTCATAGCATTTTCAACGGTACCTAAGATCAATACCCCAGCGATAACATAAGAAATTTTACCAATACCGCCTTTTAGTGAAACACCACCAAGAACACAAGCCGAGATCACCGTTAACTCAAAACCAACGGAAGTCATTGGCTGACCACTGGTCATACGCGCCGCTAAGATAACCCCAGCTAGTGCACTGATTAAACCAGATACGGTGAAGATGATCAGTTTGGTTTTAGTGACGTTGACACCGGCTAAACGAGCAGCTTCTTCATTACCACCAATCGCTAATGTGTTACGGCCATAAACGGTTTTGTTGAGTAAGAAGCTAAATACCGCAAAGGTAGCGATGGTTAGCCATACTGGAACAGGCAGGCCTAAAAATGAAGCATTACCTAGGCTAAAGAAGCTTTCTTCTGTGATACCAACGGCTTTACCATCAGAGATGATGTAGCCAAGACCACGGGCTATCTGCATGGTCGCGAGGGTGGTGATCAATGCGTTTACTTTTAGTTTCGCAATGATAAAACCATTGAATAAACCAAAAGCCACGCCTGAAAGTAAGCCAGCACCAATACCGAGTGTGACACTTTCCGTTGCATTGATCGCGACCGCAGTCACTACGCCAGAACAAGCGACAATCGAGGCGACGGAAAGATCTAAATCACCACAAGCTAAGCAAAATAGCATGGCACAAGCGATCATACCGCTCATCGATATTGCAAGTCCTAGACCGCGCATGTTGATCATGGAAGCAAAGTTTGGCACTAGAACAGCGCAAAGAATGAATAGACCGGCGAATACGGTCAGCATGCCAAATCGATCCCAGAAATGATTGATTTTAAAGCGTGATTTTTTCTTTGTTTCGTTGGTCGTTGTTGCTGGGTTCATCGTTGTCATGGTTTATCCCTCATGAACTAATCGTGATTCTGTAGGCTCGTCATTTTTGCCTTGAGGCGTATCTTGTTCGAGCATGGCAAGGTTTAAAGCGGCTTCTTCATTGAAGTCGGAACGAGTCAGTTCGCCATTAATCTTTCCATCTTTCATTACTATTAATCGGTCGGCTACGCCAAGCACTTCTGGTAAGTCACTTGAGATCATCAAGATCGTGACGCCAGATTCGGCTAACGTGAAGATAAGATCGTAGATCTCAGATTTTGCACCTACGTCGATTCCGCGAGTTGGCTCATCCAGAATTAGCACTTTCATATGAGTTGAAAGCCAGCGGCCGAGGATGATTTTTTGCTGGTTTCCACCCGATAAATTGCCAATTTTTTGCTCTAAGTTTGGTGTCTTAACCTTTAAGTTTTTGACTTTTTCATCGGCGTTTTTATGCTCCCATTTTTCGTCGATTAAGCTGCCAAATTGCAAGTTATTACGACGGGCGGTCACATTCATGTTTTCCTGAACCGATAAAATCGGCAGGATCCCGCTGAGTTTTCTATCTTCGGGGCAATAAGTAATACCGGCTTTGATGGCATCAATCGGGGAGTTTACTTTGACAGGGTAGGTATCAACGGCAATATCACCTTGCTGTCTAGGTTCTGCGCCAAATAATAAGCGAGTCAGCTCGGTTCGACCTGAACCGACAAGGCCAAATAAGCCTAAGATCTCGCCTCGGCGAATTGAAAATGAAATAGGTTCGGAAACACCAGGCCCGAGAATATTTTTAACGGCCAAGCCTTCTATACCCATTTCACGTTCGCGATAGTTATAAATATCTTTTAACTCTCGTCCAACCATCAGGCTGACAAGACGGTCATTGGTGAGTTTGCTGAGATCGTAGAAAGTCTCAACATGGGTGCCATCTTTAAAAATGGTTAGGGCGTCGGAGATTCGAAATATTTCTTCCATGCGATGTGAAACATAAAAGATGACCTTACCTTGATCGCGTAATTCTTCTATGACTTTGAATAAGTTACCAATTTCACGTTGAGATAGGCTACTGGTTGGTTCATCAAAAGCGATGATTTTTGCATCACGGCTGAGTGCCTTAGCAATTTCAACCATTTGCCATTGACCAATAGAAAGATTTTTCACTGAATCGGAAGGGTCGATATTTTCACCTAAACGTTCCAGTTGTACTTTTGCCATTTGATTGAGTTTGGCATAGTCAACTCGACCACCCTTGGTTGGCAATTGACCTAAGAAAATATTTTCCGCCACACTTAATTCTGGGATTAAGTTAAGCTCTTGATAAATAATGGCGATGCCGTGATTTAATGAGTCAGTTTCGTTCGTGAATTTTACCTTTTCACCATTGATGATAAGTTCACCTTTGGTTGGCTGGTTTATGCCACTGAGGACTTTTAATAGCGTGGATTTTCCTGCGCCATTTTCGCCCATAAGCGCGTGTACGCTACCTTCTTTAACACCAAAGCTCATTCCATCAAGTGCTTTAACACCCGGAAAATATTGACAGATGTTGTCAAATTCGACGAAATACGATTGGGATGAATTGTTTTGTTGAGACGACATAATGACCTCGCTTAGCAAGGCTTAGCCCCATTGGGACAGGACTAAGCCTTGAGCACATTGGTTGTTTTTGTGCATTGCCTTTAGATAATTACTTTGACGGTTAATGCACTTTGACGTGGTTAACCGAAGTAATTAACTCACTCGATTACAGACCTTTTTTCTTCAATTCTTCTTTGAAGTTATCGCGAGTGATTAATACGGCGTCAGTGACCTCAACAAATTTTTGTGGTTCTACGTCTTTTGCGACCCATTCGTACAGCATTTCAGTTGACTTGAAGCCGTGGACATCTGGGCTAGGAAGTAGTGAGCCGTAGAAGCCAGTTGGTTTGCTTTTTGCGAGCTCGTTAACTGCATCAACACCATTGATACCAATACCGATCACGTTATCAGCGGTAAAGCCTTGGCCTTCAGTTGCACGTACACCACCTAATACGGTGTTGTCGTTCATGCCAACCACTAACCAGTTTTTCACATCTGGGTACTGAACTAATAGTGAGTTTGCGGCATCAAGTGCGCCTGGAATATCATTGCTTTTGGTTGGAACGGTGTAGATTTGAGCTTCAGGGAAACCGTCAGCTTTTAATGCGTCCATTGCGCCATGTACACGACGTCGTGCGGTATCTAGCTCATCCGCTGTGATGGCCATAACCGCTGTGTTTGCAACATTCCAGCCACGTTTTTGCATTTCTTTATAAAGCTCATTACCTTGGCGTTGACCAATTTGCGATGCCGCCATCATGACTAGAGGTACATCCGTCATTGGTTGGCCTTTGGCGTTTAAGAATTGGTCATCAACGGTAACGACTTTCAGGCCGTAACTTTTGGCCTTAGCCATGATCGCAGAGCCAAGTTTTGGATCGGGTGTGCAAATTACGAAACCTTTTGCGCCACTTGCCGCCAGTGTATCAATGGCATTTAGTGTCTTTTCTCCATCTGGCACCGCCATTTTGATTAATTCGAAGTTGTATTCTTTCGCTGCTTTATCTGCAAAGGCCCATTCCGTTTGGAACCAAGGTTCTTCAGGTTGTTTCACTAAGTAGCCAAGCTTCAATGTGTCATCATCGTCACTTCCCCAGAAAGCATTCGCATTGACACTAAGTAGAGCGGCGCTCGCAAATAAGCAGGTGGAGAGTAGTTTTTTTAGTTTCATGTTAATTCCCTTGCATGATTATTTTTTTATGTAGGTACAGCACGGAGAATCATAGGGTTTATGGATATGTTATGAAGTGAGGCAAGTCACGTAGAAAATTTGTAGCAAAATAGTCCATGCATTTAGCAAATAGACACACGGTGAAATATTGGAAGGATATGTTGGAAGGATATGAATGAACAATAGCGCTAATCGGTGGGGTGAGAAAAACATAAATCAGGCAAAAAGTTGCTGAATAGTAGGCAACTTTTTGCCTGGTTATTTCATTTTTAAATTTTTAATACATTGAATTATATGTGTTTTTTGTTTGGCATAAAAGTTGCTAGGTAGGGTGGGTGTGAAGGATGACCTTCATCATTTAACTCAATCTCATAAGGACAATACAATGCCAACTCCATGTTACTTATCTATCAAAGGCGCGACTCAAGGCAACATCACTGCAGGCGCATGTACTGCGGATTCTATCGGTGACTCTTACGTTGAAGGCCATGAAGACCAAATGCTGGTTCAACATGTTGACCACACCGTCACCATTCCAACTGACCCGCAATCAGGCCAACCTTCAGGTCAACGTGTTCACAAACCATTCAAATTCACCGTAGCGCTGAATAAAGCGGTACCACTGATGTACAACTCACTGACTTCTGGTGAAAAACTGGATGAAGTTGAATTGAAATGGTACCGCACTTCAATTGAAGGTAAGCAAGAAAACTTCTTCACTACGAAATTAGAAGGCGCGACCATCATTGATATCCAATGTGAAATGCCACATTGCCAAGACCCATCAATGAAAGACTTTACACAAAACATCACGGTAGCGATGTCTTACCGCAAAATCACTTGGGACCACAACAATGCCGGTACCTCAGGTGGTGATGACTGGCGTAAACCTATCGAAGCGTAATTGTTTGGATAATCGAGCTTGGCGGATTTCTGCCAAGCTTTTTCTGGTTATTTTAGTCTCAATATTTACCTGTTTGCTTTGGGTGTGATTGGACTGCTCACTCGCGTAAAAAGCAAACAGGTAAAGCGTTAAATAATAAAAGGATAGGGCATGGCAGCGCTACAATTTACTATTCACGTCGATGGTATCAGTGACGAATCTTTAGTAGTAACAAGCTATCAAGGGCAAGATAACTTTTCATCGGTGCAACAAGCCGATGGCTCGTGGTGCCACGGCTTTCACTATCGCCTTCAACTTGCCAGCCGCCGCCCAGATATTACTGCATTGGATGTGGTGGATAAAAACGCCGAACTTGTTATGCATCGCGATGGCGAAGTGGTGCAACGCATCAATGGGATTGTGCGCGCTTTTTCGGTTGGTGAAACCGGCCATCACCATACCTTTTATTCCTTGACTCTAGTCCCTGAAATCGAACGTTTATCACTGCGTCATAACAGCCGTATTTTCCAATCCATTTCGGCCCCCGACATCATTGCCACCTTGTTGAAAGAAATGGACATTCAAGATTTTGCTTTTGCTTTAACCCGCACGCCTAAGCTGCGTGAGTTTTGCATGCAATATCGTGAAACTGACCTTGAGTTTATTAATCGTCTCGCCGCCGAAGAAGGCATGGTCTATCACATTGAGCAATCAAAAGGCAAACACACCGTATTGTTTACCGATGATAGTCAATTGATTAGCTCACTCGATGCGCCCATTCCTTACAACGCAATGGCGAGTGGCATTAGCTCAACGCCGTACATCAACACTTTCACCAAAACCACCCAGTTTGAAGTCAGTGAAGCGCACAGCGGTGACAGCAGCTTCAAAAAGCCGCAGTACACTTTTGCCCAGCAAGCGGTGGGCAGTGACATGGATTATCAACGTGATACTTATCAGCACTTTGATTTCCCAGGGCGCTTTAAAGAGGATGCGACAGGCAAAGCGTTCAATCAACTACGTTTAGACAGTTTGCGTCGCGAAGCTCACACCGCCAAAGGCACCAGTAATGAGCCACAGCTACAAACGGGCGCGAAGTTTGATATGCAAGAGCATAGCGACGATAGCTTTAATCAATCATGGCTAATTATTGCCAGCACGCATCAAGGTGACCAACCGCAAGCGCTCGAAGAGTCCGCAGGCAGTAAACCTACGACTTACGCCAACCAATTTGAAGCCATCCCAGCCGATAAAACTTGGCGCATGCCGCAGATGACCAAACCACAAGTCGACGGCCCGATGACCGCTTATGTGGTTGGCCCAGACGGTGAAGAAATCTTCTGTGATGAATATGGCCGTGTCAGGCTGCATTTTCCGTGGGATAGATATTCTAATGGCGATGAACACAGCTCTTGCTGGGTACAAGTCTCTCAAGGTTGGGCGGGCAGTCAATATGGCATGATTGCTATTCCGCGCATTGGTCATGAAGTGATTGTCTCATTTTTAAATGGCGACCCAGACCAGCCTATCGTCACCGGACGTGCTTTTAACGCGCAAAATATACCGCCATACACCTTGCCAGATAACAAAACCAAAACGGTGTGGCGCAGTGAAACTCATCAAGGTGAAGGCTTTAATGAAATCAGCTTTGAAGATCAGGCAGATCGCGAGCAAGTGTATCTACACGCCCAAAAAGATTTTAAAGCGGAAGTGCAAAACGATGCGATTACCGACATCAACCACGACCAGCATTTAACGGTTGAAAATGACCAATTCACCCAAATCAAAAACAACCACAATTTAACGGTTGAAGGTGAAAGCGCGATCCAAGTGAAAGGGAATTCATCACAAGAGGTGAGTGGCTCTATACAGCAAAAAATAGGTTCAACTCACGTGATGGAAGCAGGTAAAGAAATCAGCTTAACCAGTGGGGGCAAACTGGTGGTTGAAGCTGGCTCGGAAGTGACCTTTAAAGTCGGAGGCAGTTTTGTTAAAGTTGATGCTGCCGGTGTTCACCTCGTCGGGCCGGGAGTCAATCTAAACTCAGGTGGTAGTGCCGGCTCCGCATCAACATACAGCGCTTCCGCACCAATGTTACCGAAAGGAGTAGAACCGGTTGCTCCACGACAAGCGCCGCCACCAGTTTCACTGCAATCGTTAAAAACAGCTGAACTGGCTAATGTCACTGCTGTTAAACCGTGTCCGTTGGAAGGTAATAACTAATGCTAGCCTCTTGGTTTTTTAAGCAAAAGCAGGCCTATTGGTTAGCCAGTGCCGATGTGCATCAACAGGCGATCAAAGAGAATCATCAGTTAGGATTTAATGATGTCATCCCTTTGTTCCACGGTGAACAATTTAAAGAGGTGATGCCATTTTCACCTTGGCTGATTCCGGCACAAGAGTCGTTGAATCATGTGGCTCAAGAGACCTTTGATAACGGAATCGTGTTCGTTAGCGATAGCGATATTTGGGATGTTATCAAGCATTTAAGAAGCATGCTTTATGCCGCTCTCGATGGTGAAGAGGTCCTGTTTCGATTTTATGATCCTAATGTTTTAGCGCCGATGTTTGCAACATTCACTCAAGATGAAATCAACGCTTTTTTAGGTAATGGTCAACACATTGCCATTATGCAAGAACAAGAGTTGAAAATTTATCGCAATCATAGCCAACTACCGTTTCAACTGATTAAAGCAACATGGTGGAAAATAAAGCCGCATCATTTAGAGCCTTTATATAAGGTTGAGGCCCATGCGAGAGCGATTGAACGTCGTTTATGGGAACGAATGCCTGAACAGATAAATCAATTTGAATCTCCTTCTTTAACATTGCAAAAAATATTGCAACAGGCCATTGATAATGGAGCGTCAGTCGATAAAGCAGAGCAAGCGGTGCTCGTGGCATTTGCTCAGCAAACGGGTGTGGATTATTGGGAACTCTCTCAAGCTCTTTTTCTTGATGACAATGATGTGCAATTACTAAAAGAAATAGAAAAGGAAATGGCGTTATGGGAATGCTAGAAGTTAACTCACATTGTGTTGCTTGTGAAAAAAGGACACATTGGGCAGAGCTCTATATTGTTGATGAACACAATCAGCCTTTCAATAATGTTTCCGGCCATTTGATTGACTCTGAAGGAACTCAACACCCGATTACTTTAAATGGTTCGAGCGTTTTTATCACCGGTTTAAGTGCTGGCCGTTTTAATATCGAGCTTGAGGCAGATACTTGGCTACGGGAATCTCAACAGCGTACTCCGTTTGTTATGAAGGCAAGCGATAGCACGTCTTACACTGTGCAAAGTGGGGATTCGTTGTCAAAAATCGCCTCTCAATATGGTATGACTTTAGATGCCTTGTTAACACTAAATCCGCAATACCAATCCAACCCAGATCTTATCGTTGTGGGCGATGAAATTATCTTAAATAGCAATGCAGAAACGGACCCTATTCAAGATTGGTTAGCAAACAATCCGGTGGGATATCAGCAGAAACCAAGAAAATTAATTAATGTTACCAGCGGGGATTTTCTGACGGCAGAACAAGCCCAAGATTTGTCGGATCGTCATCAAGCGAAAAAAGCTGATACAGAAAGCTTAATAGTTGATCAAAGTTATTTATTAAGAGTGCATGGCTTTAATTATATTACACTGCGTTTTGGTTTGTTTTTTGATGGCACAGCTAACAATACTTACAGCGCACAATGGGGTAAGCAACAACTGGAAGGTTATTATTCAAAATGGCAGCAATTACTTAATTCAGAAGGTAATAAGCCAGTAAAAGAATGGCAATCAAGTAGCTATAGTTACCCCAATCAAGAAGACTTTTATTGGTTTTGGCAAGATGATCAAAAAGTCGAAAGTAGCGCCGCCAATGAATTGACCAATATTCAAAAACTGTATGAGCGGTATATGCGTGATGAGTTTAATTCAGATAAAACAGTATTTTATCATCCGGAATACATCACAGGCATTGGTACAGGTAACAGCACCGAGATAGCCAAAGCGGATGAATCGCTAAAAGGTCAAGCCTTAGGGCTAGGCGAATACGGTGTGGAAGCGAAGGTAACAACAAGTATTCAAAACTTAAGCGAACATTTTGATTCAATTGCTACTTCAATGAGGAATCTAATATCTATTCCTATGGATGGCATCGGTAAGGTTGAATTGGATGTGTTTGGTTTTAGCCGAGGAGCCGCCGCTGCTCGTCATTTTATTAATGTGACACTTGATGGAGAACAAGGCGAATTTGTGCCTCAATTTGTTGCCGCTTGTCAGCAAAATGAGTTAGCGTTACAAGCGGGCTTTGATTGGGCAAGCAATGAGCATTGCGAGGTCACCTTTGCGGGGCTGTTTGATACGGTAGCAGCGATCGCCGATTTCAGTGAATTAGACTTTACCCCACACAATCAAGACAACGGTAATATCCGTTTATGGCTCGACCCGAAGCGAGTGCGCCACGCTGTGCATTTAACCGCCTCTCCAAAAACCGAATACCGCTATAATTTTAGTTCGAATAAGCTTAATTCCGCCGATAATTTTCATGAAATTATAGTGTATGGCGCCCATTCCGATGTGGGTGGCGGTTATTACTCGCAATACGCGTTTGATCAAAAGGAATATTTATTACCTTTGATTGAACGTAAACGTATCAAGCGCATTACACGAACTCATGATTGGTCTGAAAATGACAGAGCAAAACAGAGGATTGAGCAAGCGTTGCAACAAGTGCTGGGGCAAGAAGTCAAACAAGGCTGGAATGCAGACGACTATATCATCTCGGTTAAAACAACTAGGTCTCGAGTCGGCAAAGGTAATCGGTATCAGACCACAGGAGAATTGGTTTTGCAAAGGTTAGTGCAAGGTGATTTATCTCGTCTGTACTTACGGGTTATGTATGGATTGGCAGAATCAATGCAAGTGCCACTGAGTGAGGTCTCACTTAAAAATAATAAAGTAGTATGGAATAACGAAAAAGAAAGTAGCTTTATTGTTCCTGAGTTAATTAGTGGTAATGATAGTTCGCCAGCAATGACTTTTGGAAAATTGTGTGATGCCGTATTGCAAATGAGCAAAAAAGGCAACATTGCAGAGCTAACGACTTACTTGTCTTCGAGCAAGTTTTTAGATGCTTTTATGCGATATAACCTGATTCATCACTCATCAGATGACGGTATTGCCAATCACCCTAATATTAATTCGCAAGGAGCGTTTGATCGTGAACAATATGATCCGACAGTGTAAACGAGCATTACTGTTATTAACCTTAGTCTCATTGCCTTGTGTCGCATTCACTAAGGTGCCAGAAGTTCCCCAAGATAAGCCTAAATGGCGTATTGGTGTAACCGCGCCCAGCTTTTATCCCATTTATGTCAGTAAAGCGTATGGCGTGAATGAGGAAGAAGATTGGACAAGCCTCTTGTTTAATCATACAGCCGTTTTGCGTAGGATATCTTTAGCTAATATCCAAGGATTGCTCTCTGATTACGATGGTTTTGGTATTGCCTTAAACCCAATAGCAATTGACTTTCCATATCAAATAGGGGGAACTAATCATTTGCCGGATTCAATCTATGTGTATTGGACCTCGATGCACGACTTAAAGTTTTATGTCACCAAGTTTGATTTATCAAACAAGGTCAAAGCTTTGATGATGAAAAAAAAATCTTATCGATATGCAGGAAGTGATATTCCTTGCTATATCAATGATTTTTCATTAGGGATGTTACCTAATGGTCATGTTAAAGTGTGGTTATCTGGATGTTTAGAATATATCTACGTAGGAGAGCTTGCCCCGTTTAAAATCATGCAGCAAGATTACAATGGTTTTAAAGCGAGTGATTTAGCAAGTAGCCAACAAGTGGCTGTCCGAGCTCAAAAACAAGCGGAAACGCTAGGCCATAAAGTATTTCCTATCCCTTGGGACAAAGTTAATAAAACCTATTGGCGAAAAGACATTACTCACGTTTATTCACTTGATGATTATAACGATCAAGGTGATTTGATTAACCCTAAACCTGAGCCAGTTATCCCAAAACCTAAACCCATCACCAATCGTTGTTGGAAAGATAAACAACCAGAGCGCACTTCGCGAGTGAAGTGGGATCGAGCATCACCCCAATATGAATTGCAACGCATTTTATGGAACTACGCTCCTGAACTATTAAAACAAGTCATACAAGCCGGTAATGATGAAGATGCCGCCATTATAGAAGCGTGGCAAGAAGCGAAGCAGAAAGGCTTAAATGATGATCTTTCACAAATCTGGGTGATCAGTCGCTTGGTGGGATTAACCAATTATTCCGTTGAAACGGTAAGTAAGGAATTAAAAATTAAGCCCGAAGGTATTCGTACATTGAAGCAAAACTTGACTGAAATGTGCCAATAAAAAACAGAAATAAGGAAAGTTTTATGCCAAAAGCAGCATTAGTGGGTGATTTAGGCTCTGACCATGACGGATTTCCTCCTACTTCAATTACAGCTGGTTCTTCAACGGTTAAGATTGATGGTATCCCGGTTGCAAGACAAGGCGATCCACTTGCGCCACATGATAAACCGAAAAATCCACCTCATCCTAGGATGATAAAAGGCGGTTCTTCGACCGTTATGATAGATGGAAAACCTGCCGCAAGGGTAGGCGATGCAGTGGATTGTGGTGGCGTTATTATCGGAGGTTCAAGTGTTAACATCGGCTAGGTTTGGCGTAATTGGTTTATTGTCTTTTCTCTATTCTTTTGGTGTGATGGCGCAATTACCGCCAGATATTAATCAACTTACTCCTGAAGCGGCTTATGAGAAAGGTGAACTTTTAAGGGCTCAATTTAAAGACAAGGAAGCCAGGGATTATCTGCAATATGCAGCAGAAGCGGGAAATGTGAAGGCTCAATATTTGTATGCAATGAGTTTATTAACTTATCACCCAACTTCACGGCATAAGCCAATTGCAAAAACATATTTAATTAAAGCGGCACAAAGTGATTATAGGCCAGCCATGTTTGAACTTTATCATCGTGAAGGTCTGTTAAGTCGTGATGATCAAGTTGAGTGGAAGCAACGTTATTTGGATGCATTGTTAGAATCAGAGAAGGCAGACTCTGACGAAGCGGATTTCTATCTTTACCAGTTTTATCGTCAAAATGAACGTGATGAAGATACAGCAGAAGCATATTTTGACAAAGCTTTAAATGCAGAGCAGCCGTTGGCCATGTATGAGCAAGCGAAAAACTTACAGAAAGGGGATGGTTTTTATTTCTTTCAATCGAATCGTTTTGCAGAGATGAACGAGTGGTTAGCTAAATCAGCAAGCCAAGGCTACATCCCAGCTTATAGAAAGTTAATCCAAAACTATGAAGCAGAGGGCGATTACAAAAATGCCTATGATTGGCGAGTGAAATTATTACAACAAGGTGATTTGTTATCTCTTGCCTCTATGGGAAATATTTTGTTAGGTCATTCAGGGGAAGGTTACGCTAGCTTTATTAATAAAAGACTAGGTTTAGAGTATTTAAATTTATACCTAAAGTTTGCAGGCACAGATCGAATGGCTGCAACCTATGATAAAGCAAAGGACAATTATGATCGGGCATTTAAAAAACTAACGGAAGCAGAACGTGAGCAACATGAAGAGTTGATGTCTTCTAAGCTAGATAGTGTGCAGTTTGTTTATTCGGATCGTTATTTTTCTCATTAGACTTAAATTATTGATATACTTTAATGCCATTGTCCCTATTTAGTTTGGATTTACCTCTAGACTGGATAGGGACAGTGGCTTTTATTTTATCAATGTAACGCTACTCGATTTCTACCGGCTAGCTTAGCTTGATATAGAGCCGTATCAGCTTGATGCATTAACTGGTCAATGTCGCTTTCATCGGCTCGTTGATGACAACAGCCGACCGAAACGGTAATTGAGATGCTCGTGTGGTCGTTAATTTTGATGATAAGGTTCTCAATGATTTGGCGTAACTTTTCAGCCTGATCTATTGTTGCTTGCGGTGAATCTAAGTGACACAAAATGGCAAACTCTTCTCCGCCTATTCGTGCGAAGAGGGTATCCTCACTGATGTTCTGTTGTAACGCTTGAGTGAAGCTTTGTAATATCGTATCACCGGCTTTGTGACCATAAGTATCGTTGATGGTTTTGAAATGATCGATATCAAACATAAGCGCGGCGACCATTTTAGAATTGGGCACGTTGGGTGGAAAAAAGCTTTCCGCTAGCTCAAAAAAGTAACGGCGATTTTTCGCGCCAGTGAGGGAGTCTGTATTCGCAATTTTTTCTAAGCGCTTTTCCAATTTTACACGTTCAGAAATGTTGAACACCGTTGTTCTGGCGACCACAAGTCGATTACGGTCTTTAATGCCGCTTGCAGATAAGGATACATGGAAGCGATTACCATCTTTACAGATGAGTTCTAAGGTGACACCTTCGATCTGAGACGTTGTATTTAAGTCAATGAGTAATTTATTAAATAAGAGTTTGCTATTTTCAGTTAAAAAATCACTTAAATGATGGTCTAAAATATCTATTTTTGAATAACCAAGCCACTGGGCAAGCGTATTGTTCACCCTTTTGATATAGCCTTTTTTATCGATGGTATTATAACCACATGGAGCATTTTCATAGAGGTCTTTAAGCTCTAATGCCGCTCGTTTGTTGTATTCATTTTGATAACGTTTTTGTTCATATAAGCTAATTAATAAATACAGTAATACGGATAAGAGTAAGAAAATACAGGTAATAAAAATAATGCCTAGTGGCTGATGGAAAAAAGAGGACTGGTGGATTAAAGCATTTGGAATAAATAAAATTAATTTCCAATGGGTATTTTCTATCGACTGTTCTGTAATAGAAAGCCTTTTTACGGCTGGGAAAAAGTGAATGTCTTGAGTATCAAAAGGTTTAATCGATTGAAAACGAAACAAACCTTTATGTGTCTGAATAGAACCAGAGTCTTCAGTATGAATGCTCTTCCAGGCATCAGGAAAGTCGTACTTAAAATTATTGTTTGGTTGCTTTAAATCACGTCCCCATTCTGCATGATCTTTGTAGTGGCTGAGCCAATAACCTTGGTTATCAATCAACATGGCGTAACTAGTGACTCTCTCTTCCTGTCTACTATTGAAGCTATTGAGAAAGTCTTGGGCAAGATAGTTAATCATCAATATGCCTACTTTACTTCCGTGGTCATCCAAAACGGGAGTCGCAAAGCGTAAAATCGGTTTATTAGGTTTCTCTATTTCCCCTTTATACAAACTTAATTCCATTTTTGAAATGTAAGCTTCATTTGGATTGAGTGATTGGGTTTCTTTAAAGTAGTGTTGATTGGCGATATTTTGCAAATCATTAGAAATAATGCTTTGTTCAACGTCTGAATTATAGAGCGTTTTGACGAGTTCTTGTCCCTCTAATGAAATCAGACGAATTTGGTCGTGACTTTGGAAAGTATTGGAGAGATTAATAAATAGCGATGATATTTGATCTCGATAAGCTGTTTTTTCAGTTTCTGTTTTTGCGGTGAAATAATGAGCGATAAATTTTGATTTAGATGTCATCTGCAAAATCATTATTTGTTGTTGAATTTCTTTTTGCAGCAATTGAGTCGTAGTTACAATGAAATTGTTTTCATCATTGATGATGTGATCTTCGAGTTCATGGTTATAAGCTTGGTAGGCAAAGTAACTCGTGGTTAGGCTAATCAAAAGTAAACACGGCCACATCCATGCGAATCGGCGCCAAATTCTTTTAGGTGTTTGTTTGGGATCTAGCGGTTTATGAAGCAGGGTAAATGAACTTTCCAGCACGGTTGATTACATCCTTTAATCATTGAGACATGACAAATGTACCTGAATTTAGGATTAGTTCTAGCGTATTAATAAAAGAATATGAAATGTATGCTGAACCATTGTGAATTTAGTTTCTAACAACGGCATAAGTTTTAGATAAAAATTAAGCAACCCGAAGGCTGCTTAATAGAGGCTTATTACTAACTTAATTATAAAAATGATCAGTTAGGTAATTTATAAGCTAGGACATAATCGCCAATTTTTGTGCCAATAGAGCCGTGCCCACCGGCAACAATGACCACCATTTGTTCACCTTTACTGTTTAGATAAGTCATTGGCGTTGCTTGCCCACCAGCAGGAAGTCGACCTTTCCACAGTTCTTGGCCGGATGTGACATCATAAGCTCGTAGGTAATTATCAACCGTTGCCCCTAAGAATGCGACGCCACCACCGGTGATAATTGGTCCGCCAATTCCCGGTACGCCCATTTTAATTGGCAGTGGAAGTGGTGTCATATCATAGATTGTGCCGTTTTTGTGTTGCCATGCTGTTTTGCCTGTGACTAAGTTTGCTCCAGCAACGTAGCCCCATGGTGGTTGCTGACAAGGAACACCTAGTGGCGATAAGAATGGTTTTAGCTCTACTGCATATGGCGCGCCGTGGTTAGCGTTGACGCCATGTTCACCCGTGTTACTGCCTTCTTCTGAGAATCCAGATGCTTTTTTATCTACAACCGTAGAAACAAACGCTAGGTTTAGAGGCATACCAAACATCACTTGACGTTTAGGGTCGACGGCAATGCCGCCCCAGTTGAATACCCCAAAGTTACCTGGATAAACAATGGTGCCTTGTTCTGAAGGTGGCGTGTAACGGCCTTCATAACGCAATGATTTGAATTGAATACGACAAATCATTTGGTCAATTAATGTTGCGCCCCACATGTTTGATTCTGTCAATGCTGGTGGATTAAAGCTAAGTGCTGAAACTGGTTGAGTTTTCGAAGCAAAATCACCTTTCATCGCACCTTGTGGCGCAGGTTTCTCTGTAATTGGTTGAATCGGTTCACCCGTTGCGCGGTTAAGCACATAAACGTCCCCTTGCTTGGTTGGAACCACTAAGCCCGGTTGTACACCATCTTTGGTGTTGAGATCGATCAAACTTGGTTGTGCAGGTGTATCCATATCCCATAAGTCATGATGAACAAATTGTTGCACCCATCTGGCTTGTCCTGTTTTGGCATCCAAAGCAACAACTGAGCTTGAGTATTTCTCTTCGCTTGCATTGCGATACATACCGAGTTGATCGGGAGTACGGTTACCCATTGGGAAATAAATTAAGCCTAGCTTTTCATCGGCACTCGCTACTGACCAGCTGTTTGGTGAGCTGACGCTATACGTTTGGCCTTCACCAATTGGCGATGTGTCATCTGGATTGGCTGAATCCCAATTCCAGACTAACTTACCGGTTTTATCATCGTATGCACGGATAACGCCAGAAGGTGAATCGATGTCATAGTTATCATTGACCGCACCGGCAACCACGACCACACCATTAGTCACAATAGGCGGTGAGGTCGAGTAGTAATAACCATCTTGTTTATATGGCATATTCGCCATCAGATCTAACACACCATCTTTAGCAAAATTACTACAGCGCGCGCCTGTTTTTGGGTCGATAGCAATTAATCGTGCATCTGAGGTTGGTAAGAATAGTTGGGCATCACACTGAGTGCTTGGGAGATCTTGTGTACTCATATTTGGTGTGTTTGAAACAACCGATGCCCCCATTTCTTCTGATGGTTCTTGAGGAGGTAAGTAAGAAACACCACGACAAGTCTGATGTTGACGCTGGCTTTCAGCTGGTACTTTCGCATCAAAAATCCATTGTTTTTTACCTGTATCGGCATCTAATGCGACAAGCCAGTTATGTGGAGTGCAAAGATAAAGCGTATTGCCGACTTTTAACGGGGTCGCTTGATAGGTGGTTTCACCAACATCCGTTGGGCCTTTTACATCACCTGTTTGTATTTGCCATGCTGGTACAAGACCTGCAACGTTATCGGTAGTGATTTGATCAAGAGGTGAGTACCGCTGTCCATAATTACTACGACCATAGCTTGTCCAAGCATCATCTTTAATGCCGCCCATATCAGGATTTGAGCTTACAATCTCAGTCGATAAATTACCTTCAATATCGTGGGTAGTATTGAAAATAGATCCTAGTGTAATAACACTACTGATTGCCCAAATAACAAAAAGAGAAAGGGTGGAAGGGCGGTTAGCTTTTTTAAATGTCACTAATAATGGGATAGCAAGTAATAATGGTATACCCATACGTGTTGATAATGGCCACCAATCAATGCCAGATTCTAAGATTGCCCACAAGGTAGTAAATAATAAAAAGAGTGCATAAATGTAATGAGATAAGGTGCGCTTTTGTTTCCAAATACACACACCAGATACAAGTAATGCAAGTCCGGCAAATAGATAATAAAAACTGCCACCTAATGACGTTAGCCAAGCCCCGCCAATCGCGAGACATAAACCAATCAAGATGAACAGCAGCGAGAAAAACTTCATGGAAACTCCCTGTCTAGACTAAAATAAAATTCACAATATCAATACAACTTAGCACAAAATGTAACAAAATGTGACCCATGTCAATAAGATTGACCTCAAAAATTACATGGTTGTTAATGATTTGTGTCTTTTGGTGTTTTCTTTTCTTTACTTTGCACGCTAAGTATTTATAATGTCAATCCTTAAATGGTTAGCCTGCTAACTAAATTGTTGTTTTTTATCTTACTAGGTATGGGTGCTATGAATTCTTCTGATAAACAACATCTCCAAAACTTACCTTTGGCAGAGCGTTTAGGCCGCTTAACTCGTTTATGGCGAATGGTGGCCGATGCTGAATTAAGCCCTTTAGGCCTCACTCATCCTAGGTGGAGTGCATTGTGGAAGTTACGACAACTTGGAGATTGTATTAGTCAGAAGTGTCTCGCAGAAGGGTTAGAAATAGAACTCGCCTCATTGATGAGAACGCTTAATCAACTAGAGCAACAGCAATTGATCATTCGTAAAGCCTGTCCACATGATAAGCGAGCCCGTTTAGTCTGTTTGACCAAGGAAGGGGAAACCATCTTGAAACAGATGGAAACCAGAATTTTCGATGTCCGCAAAAAAGTATTATCAGGGCTTTCGGAAAAGCAATTGCAAGAGTTTGAATTTGTTGTTGAGCATATTAGCCATAATGCGTTAGAGCAGTTAAAAGACCGTAAGTAAGAATGTCAGAGTTATCGTTAAAAAATTAGAGAGAGTTATGTCACCAGATCAACAATTTGCACGCCTTGTGCGTGTTGCTATGTTTGGCTTTGCCTTCATATTCATTTATTTCCTAATCGCTGATTTAAAAATGCCGGTGACCACCGAGTCTATGGCGACGCGATCTATTGTTAAAGTCGCTCCTCAAGTCAGTGGGCGTATTGAGCATGTAAATGTTCATAATAATCAGATGGTCAAAAAAGGCGATGTGCTATTTGAAATCGATTCTTCTCCTTTTCAATTAGCGGTAGACGAAGCACGCTTATCGCTAGAGCAAGCAAAACAAAATAACCAAGAATTAGATGCGGCCTTAGAGGCGGCTGAAGCTAATGTTCATGCGTCTGAGAGCATCAGTGAACAAAGAAACCGTGAAGCGAACCGTATGGTTAATTTATTGAAAAATCACGGTGTATCACAACAAGAGCGAGATCAAGCTGTCAGTAATGCACGCTCTGCACGGGCGAATTTACTCGCAGCAAAGGCTGAACTGGAAAAAATAAAAGTGACTCGAGGCCTTGGCGGTGAAGACAACTTGAGTATTCGTCAGGCTCAAAATCATCTGAAACAAGCAGAGTTGAACCTATCTTATACTCGAGTAGTAGCGGAAAGCGATGGTTTAATCACGAACTTGCATTTGCAAGAAGGGAGTTTCAAAAATGCGGGTAGCCCAGCATTAGCTTTGGTATCACCGAAAGTCGATATTATTGCGGATTTCCGTGAAAAAAATATTGCTTATACTCAGCAAGGCGATCATGCGATTGTCGCTTTTGATGGTCGCCCTGGTCAGTTATTTGATGCCATTGTTGAAAGTATCGATGCTGGGGTAAGTTCTGGTCAGTTTGATGCAAATGGTCAGTTAGCGACACCAACGTCTTCAGATCGCTGGGTGCGAGATGCTCAACGCTTACGTTTACATTTAAAATTGGTGAATCCGCTGGAATTCCCGGCTGCCGCAGGGGCAAGGACGACGGTTCAATTACTGCCCGATAATCATTTTTTTGCTTTACTGGCTAAGGTTCAGATTAAGTTCATTAGTTTATTACACTACGTTTATTAAAGGTGGTTTAGTATGTTGTTACTTCGCCACCACCCATTAAATGCGAATGATGTGAGGCAGTGCTTACGTATTGCTACTGGTGCCACCTTAGGCTTTTTGATTTGTAAATTATTTGGTTGGCAAAATGGGGGTGTTTTACACTGTTACGCCGATCTTATTATTAGGTCTTATTCCACAAGTTAATATGCATATCGTGCGTCAGGTGCTCGCTTCTGCGTTTGTTTCAGCAATTGAAGTCGGATTAATTGCAGGCATGCTTGGGGATCACCCCGCCATGATGACACTGATGGCTTTTTTGATGTTTCTCTATCGTTTCATTGCCATGAGTAAAGGGAGTTTATTTTTATTTGGCGCCACCGGAGTCATCAACCTGAGCATCATGTTGCATTTTGCCAGTTTTCCGACCACCAATATCGAGATACTCATTTCAGATAATATTGTTTCGTCTTGTACATCATTAATGATCGCTTATCTAATGATGTACATATGGCCAGATGTCGAGCCTAGGCCCGGTAGGCCAGTGATTGAAAAAAATGCCAATCGCATGCGTCATGAAGCTTTATTAGGAGCAATCATGGCAACTTTGTCATTTATTGTCTTCCAGGTGCTCGATTTACAAGATTCAATGTCAGCGCAAGCGACTAGCTTACTTCTCTTATTTCCTATGAATTGGGATGGAATGTTGGGTTATGCGCGTAAGCGTGCAATTGGAACAATCCTTGGTGTGACTTTTGGTATCGCAGTGCAAGTTATTCTATATGATTGGTCTAACATGCTGATTCTTGTTGTCCCTCTGCTTTGGATTGGATTAATGATCTTCAGCCAAGCACATGTTAAAGAGGCGAGTGGTTCTGGTGCCGGTTTTGGTGCCATGACGACATTAGGGATCTTATTTGGTCAGTATTTAAGCCCTAATGGTGATTTGATATTCAGCGCTTTATATCGGATGAGTAGTATTGGCGTTGCGATTGTGATCACCTTGATGGTGTGTTTTTTCCTTCATAAATTTTTAAATCGTTTCGAAGCGACTCGCTTTGGCGCCTAACAATATATACCCAGTAACGCCAAGGTGCTTACATTCCTTCGCCAACGTTGTTTGCTTAAAGAGTTGGGAGGTAGATCTGAATCTTGGGGTCACTTAGGGTATGCTTTCCTTGGTTGTTGGAATGAGAGTGCTCAGTTTTTAGCGTTGTTATTTCCGATAACCGGCAAGCTTTTTTATTTGGCTTTAGTCTTAATATAGATAAATGAAATCTTATTCATTTATTGTAAATGAATATCTACTTTACCTTTCTGCGTTTCTTCATCCTCTCTTTGCCGCTTAAAAATATAAAGTTTTGATCTGTGTTTTTGATCATGTTTTGCCCGTTCCCCTAGTTATAAAAAATGTTATAAATATGTTTAAAGTTCTGCAAATAAGGGGTTTGTAGAGAGTATATTTTGTCATTTGATTCTTTATGCGATATTTGTGACTAATTAGGCGTTTAAAGATAGAGATAATAAAAATAGGAATGACCACACTAGAACCATTGTATTTTTAAATGGAATTTTGGCAGTACAAGGATATTAATATGATGATAATTCGACCGGTCAGATTGGAAGACCGAGCCGCCATTGTAGAGCTTGCCAGTAAAACGGGCGTGGGTTTTACTTCATTACCACAAAATGAAGAGCGAGTTGAGCAAAGAATTGAGCGCATGCTGAACACCTGGCACCAACACGCTCAACTTGAAGAACAAGGTTATTTGTTTGTTTTAGAAGATACTGAGCTGAACAAGGTAGTAGGGGTGAGTGGTATTGAAGTTGCCATTGGACTGGATGAACCTTGGTATAACTACCGTGTAGGTACGACCGTACATGCCTCTAAAAAGTTGGGTGTTTATCGCAGCATGCCAACGCTTTTCCTAAGTAATGACCATACTGGTTACAGTGAACTGTGTACACTTTTCTTAGATCCTGACTATCGTCACAGCCAAAATGGTTATTTATTATCTAAAGCGCGCTTTCTATTTATGGCGAGCTTTCAAGACCGCTTTTCTGACAAGTTAATCGCTGAAATGCGTGGTTATTCAGATGAGGTAGGCCGCTCACCCTTTTGGGAAAGCCTAGGTCGACATTTTTTCAGTATGGATTTTGCAGAAGCGGATTATTTATCCGGCATGGGTAAAAAAGCCTTTATTGCTGAACTTATGCCGAAACATCCGATGTACGTTGAATTCTTAACTCAAGAAGCGCAAGACGTGGTTGGTAAAGTCCACCCTCAAACCGAGCCTGCAGCCGCTATATTAAATAGTGAAGGGATGAAATATGAAGGTTGTGTCGATATCTTCGACGCCGGTCCGACACTAGAAGCCCGAATCGAAGATATTCGCGCGGTCAGAGACAGTGAACTGTGGCCTGTTTCTATTCAATCTCCGGCGCTATCGCAAGATAGCCCCGCTTACTTACTCGCGAATCAAGACTTCTTAAATTACCGAGCCGTATTAGGGCAAGTGTCATTTGAAGCTCAATCTATTTGTATCCCTGCCCATGTTGCAGACGCTCTAGGCGTAAAAGCGGGCGATGTGATCCGCGCTGTTACTTTATTTCCAAAGGAGAATTCGTAATGTCTCATCCAAATTTATTCATTAATGGCCAATGGTGTAATGCGACGGGTCAATCATTTGATAAAACCAATCCAGCGAATAATGCGGTGATTTGGCAAGGTCAAGAAGCCACTGCCGAGGATGTAGATAAGGCAATTAATGCCGCGCGTGCCGCTTTCCCTCGTTGGGCAAGAACATCACTTGAAAAACGCATAGAGTTACTAGAAACCTTTTCTCAATTACTGAGTGAAAACAAACAGCATTTGGCTGAAGTGATCTCACAAGAAACCGGTAAGCCGTATTGGGAAACCTTAACCGAAGTCGGTGCAATGGTCGGTAAAGTGGCGATATCCCTGAAAGCCTACCATGAAAGAACCGGTGAAAAATCGACGGATATGCCAGATGGACAGGCAGTATTGCGCCATCGTCCACATGGTGTGTTGGCGGTATTTGGTCCTTATAATTTCCCAGGGCATTTGCCGAATGGGCACATCGTTCCTGCGTTATTAGCGGGCAATACGATTGTATTTAAACCAAGTGAATTAACCCCTTGGACAGCCGAAGAAACGTTAAAACTGTGGGTAAAAGCGGGCTTGCCTGATGGCGTGATTAACCTAGTACAAGGCGGTCGAACCACCGGTGAAGCCTTAGCCTCACATAACGGCACTGATGGTTTATTGTTTACTGGTAGTGCTAATACGGGCTATCACTTACATCGCCAATTGGCTGGTCAGCCAGAGAAAGTGTTGGCACTCGAAATGGGCGGTAATAACGCTTTAATTGTGGAAGACATTGAAGATATCGATGCCGCGGTGCATTTAACTATTCAATCCGCCTTTATTTCGGCAGGTCAACGTTGTACTTGTGCTCGTCGTTTATTGGTGAAACAAGGTACTCAAGGGGATGCCTTTATTCAGCGCTTAGTTGAAGTGAGTAAAGGTATTCGCGTTGGTGAGTGGAATGCTGAACCTGCGCCGTTTATGGGCAGTGTGATTTCCCTGCATGCAGCGAAACAATTACTCGCAGCTCAACAAGATCTGTTAGATAAAGGTGCAACGTCGTTACTCGAAATGACTCAAGTTGATGATCAAGCTGCGCTATTGACTCCGGGGATCATGGAAATTACTGGTGTAGAAGGGATTGCCGATGAAGAGCATTTCGGCCCATTACTGACCATTATTCGTTACCAAGATTTTGACCAAGCACTGCAGATCGCCAATAACACGCGTTATGGTTTATCGATGGGCTTAATCTCACCAAATCGAGAGCATTATGAACAATTATTAATTGAATCTCGTGCCGGTATTGTCAATTGGAACAAGCCATTAACGGGGGCTTCAAGTGCTGCGCCATTTGGCGGGACTGGGGCTTCAGGAAATCATCGTCCAAGTGCTTATTACGCTGCGGATTATTGTGCATGGCCAATGGCATCACTTGAAAGTGACAACATTGCTTTACCTGAGCAATTATCTCCCGGTTTAACGTTTGGGTAAGGAAGTGAATATGAAAGCTTATGAAGTCAATTTTGATGGTTTAGTCGGGCTGACTCACCATTATGCTGGGCTGTCATTTGGTAACGTGGCGTCCACCAGTAACCAAAGTGCGGTATCTAATCCTAAACTGGCGGCGAAACAAGGCTTGTTAAAAATGAAAGCCTTGAGTGATATGGGCTTTAAGCAAGGAGTATTGCCCCCACAAGAGCGTCCGCATATTCCGGTATTAAGACAGCTTGGTTTTAGCGGCAGCGATGAACAAATACTTGCCAATGTTGCTAAACAAGCGCCTAAATTATTATCGGCAGTCAGTTCGGCATCTTCTATGTGGACGGCTAATGCTGCCACTATGTCTCCGTCGGCTGATACCGCTGATGGTCGAGCGCATTTCACGGTCGCCAATCTAAACAATAAATTCCACCGCGCGATTGAAGCGGATACCACCAGTGCGACACTTCGTGCAATGTTTAACAATGATCACTATTTTGCTCATCACGATGCTTTGCCACAACAGTCGGTAATGGGCGATGAAGGTGCGGCCAACCATAATCGTTTATGTCGTGAATATGGCGCGAAAGGTGTTGAAGTGTTTGTGTATGGTAGGCAAGCCTACGGTGGGCAAGTTGAACCGACTCGCTTTCCTGCGCGGCAAACATTAGAAGCGAGTCAAGCCGTAGCCAGGTTACATGGCCTACCTGAACAACAAACGGTATTTGTGCAGCAAAACCCAGAAGTGATTGATCAGGGCGTGTTTCATAATGATGTCATTGCTGTAAGTAATGGCAATGTGCTGTTTCATCATGATCAAGCCTTTTTGAATCAGAGCGCGGCTTTTGATGAGATCAGGAACAAATTGGCATTACAACAAACGGACTTTATTCCCATTGAAGTCCCGACAGAGCAAGTCTCGGTGCAAGATGCCGTTAATACGTATTTATTTAACAGTCAGTTACTCACTAAGCCAAATGGCAAGATGATGCTGGTGGTGCCGGAAGAGTCGCGTCAAAACACCAATGTGTGGAACTATTTAACGGAATTAATGAGTTCGAATGGGCCAATTGATGAAGTGAAAGTGTTCGATTTACGAGAAAGTATGCGTAATGGTGGTGGGCCAGCGTGTCTGCGTCAACGTGTGGTTTTGACGGAAGCCGAACTGCAAGCGGTAACGCCACAAGTGCTGATGAATGATGACTTGTTTAGCACTTTAAATGCCTGGGTTGATCGTTTTTATCGCGACCGACTACGCGAAAGCGACCTTGCCGATCCACAATTATTGAATGAAAACCGTCAAGCATTAGATGAGCTGACGCAAATTCTTGCACTTGGCAGTATTTATCCATTTCAGCAGTAATATAAGAGGTAAGTGTTATGGATAACTTTCTTACAAGTACCTTAAAGCAGCATGCGCCTCTTATCACGAGTGGAACGATAGGGGCGATTAATTGGCACTGGCTTGACCATGGCGTTATGGTGATTGAGCCAAGAAAAGATGAGGTGAATCATTTAGAGCATGTTCTGCTATCTGCTGGTGTACATGGTAATGAAACCGCACCGATAGAATTGCTCGATCAGCTAGTGGATGACTTGCTCAATAGTAGGATAAAACTCAATGTAAAACTGATGTTGATGTTGGGTAATCCAGCAGCAATGCGTAATGGTGAGCGTTATAACGATATCGATTTGAATCGTTTATTTAGTCAGCACCATCAAAATTATCCAATCTGCGCAGAAACATTAAGAGCTCAGCAGCTTGAAGCATTAACCGCTCAGTTTTTTGAATCTGCCGCCGGTCGCAAGCTCCACTTTGACTTGCATACTGCTATTCGTGAGTCTCATCATGTGCGTTTCGCATTATTACCGTATAAAGAGAATGAGAAATATAGCCGACAAATGTGCGATTGGTTATCGAGTGCAGAGGTTGAAGCCATCGTATTAAATCAAGCGCCGAGTGCTACGTTCTCTTATTATTCAAGTGAGTATTGTGGGGCAGATAGTTGCACTTTAGAGCTGGGTAAAGCGAGACCTTTTGGGCAAAACGACCTATCACAATTTTTAGGCATCAATAATGGGTTAAGACAATTGGTGAGCCAAGGTTTACCACAATCACCACCAACGAACGTGGCGTTAAAGGTGTATCAAGTTTCGCAGCAATTAACCAAACTATCTGAAAATTTTGAAATGCACTTTAGTGATGAAGTGAAAAACTTTACCGCTTTTGAACAAGGAGAAGTATTAGCGATTGATGGCGATATCACCTACCGAGTTGAGCAACCGAGGGAGTGGGTATTGTTTCCTAACCCTAATGTTCGGCCGGGGTTGAGGGCAGGGTTGATGTTGGTGGAGACTGAGCAAGACGCAATTTTCCAATAACAGTTGTGTTTCTGATTTATATACCCAAAGTAATTGGAGTTGCCGTGAGGCGACAAGTGAATGAGGCCCCATGAGCATAGCTTGCCTATGTGATTGGGGCGAATGAAAGCCGGCAACAAAGCTGCAGCTTCAAGTACGACGGGTATAAATACTAAAAAGCCACTGATGCTAGAGCATTCAGTGGCTTTGTTGATCCCTAGGGGGGATTTAAAAGAACGATTTATTCACTTGAGAGTGATTAACAGTCCGTATCTTCAGCGTTAACACCTTCTTTAATGTCTTCGCATTTGTCTTCAATCGCGTTACCTGCGTCAGTTGCCATGTCATCCATCGAATCTTGAGCATCATTGGCGCTATCAGACATGTCATCAGCCATTTGGTCGACTTTATCAGCGGCAGCATCGGCTTGATCAGACATCGCGTCACCGGCTTGATCAAGTTGTTCTCCCATTTGGTCAGAAGCTTCAGAGGCTGACTCTTTTACATCGGTTGCCATTTCGTCAACTTTTTGGCCTGCATCATCAGCCATTTGCTGAGTTTGCTCGACAGCAGTATCGACTTTTTCTTCGGCCTTATCAGCAGTGTTATTATCGCAAGCGGCAAGCGCTAATGTGAAAAAAGAGGCTACTGCGAATGGTTTCAACCAATTTGTTTTAGTCATATTCACTCCTTAATGTGTGAGATATGTAAGGGGAAATCTCAAAAAAATTATTTTCTAAATGTTGTGTACCAATTAACTCTAGCCTATTTATAAATAATTACGATGTTAAGTCGATGAAATTAACCGATTTATAACAACTCATGACTGCGAATTTACTTTCAATTCGCTTTATGACAAGAATGGGCTATTAATTACACAATAGACTTATAAACTGTAAGTATTTGTTGTTATCTTTCTCAAGTACAATGCGACCAAATTGTATCTATTTTGTTATTTAAGGAATTCCATGAGTCAATTTGTTGTCTGTGCTCTGTATAAGTTTGTCGAGCTTAAAGATCATCAATCGTTGCAATCCCCATTATTAGAATTGATGGAAAAGCATGCTATTCGCGGTACGTTATTATTGGCTCATGAAGGGATTAATGGCACGGTTGCGGCATCTCGCGAAGGGATTGATGCTCTACTCGATTGGTTTAAGCAAGATGTTCGCTTGGCCGACATTAACTATAAAGAGTCTTATCACCAAGAAATGCCATTCAATCGTTCTAAAGTGAAATTAAAGAAAGAAATCGTCACTATGGGCGTAGAAGGCATTGACCCAAAACAGGTTGTTGGAACCTACGTGAAGCCACAAGATTGGAATAGTTTGATTGCCGATCCGGAAGTGTTTGTGGTGGATACTCGTAATGATTATGAAATCGAACTCGGCACCTTTGAGCGTGCGGTTAA
Organism: Vibrio rumoiensis; assembly: GCF_002218045.2. Lineage (NCBI taxonomy): Bacteria > Pseudomonadati > Pseudomonadota > Gammaproteobacteria > Vibrionales > Vibrionaceae > Vibrio > Vibrio rumoiensis. The sequence goes on along the minus strand of NZ_AP018686.1, from coordinate 924,283 downwards.
CCCGAATACCGAGACGTTCCGAGAATTTCCCGACTATGTAAAAGAGAATCTCGACCCTGAAAAGCATAAGAAAGTGGCGATGTTTTGTACTGGTGGCATCCGTTGTGAAAAATCTACAGCGTATTTGAAAGAACAAGGCTTCGATGAGGTGTACCATCTTGAAGGCGGTATTCTAAAGTATTTAGAAGAAGTGCCAGAAGAAGACAGCTTATGGAAAGGCGATTGTTATGTTTTTGATGGGCGAGTGGCGGTCAACCATCAATTAGAAAAAAGTGAATACGAGCTTTGTAATGCCTGTCGTTTACCGATAACCGAACTAGATAAACAAAATGATAAATTTGAACAAGGGGTGAGTTGCCCGAAGTGTTTTGGCACCCATTCTGATGAACAGATTGAACGCTTTCGTGAACGTGAGAAACAAGTGCAATTAGCAAAGCAACGCGGTGAAGAACATGTTGGCGGCGATGCAGTTAAACAGATGGAGCAAAAGCGTCAATTAAAGCTTCAGAAGAAAGCACAGCAACGTCAATCTAAGCGCTGATTTTACAGTGTAAATAATGGCGGATTAAAAAGCTCAGGTGGTGATACCTGAGCTTTTTATATTCAGGGTACGACCTCCTTTCAACAGCATACCGAAAACGTTTGCTGTGTTTCAGTACGTAACTTTTAATACTCCACGGTTGCATTAATAAAATGGAACGGTAAGGTGCAATAAATAGATTAATCAATAGAGATAACATCATGACTGCTACGCTTCCGAAAGTAATTTTGCATGAACATATTGAAGGTTCTGTGACGCCTGAAATGGCTTTGATCTTGGCTAAAAAACATGGCGTTTCATTGCCTGATGATTTTCTTTATCCCGATGGTGCTTATGACAAAGCAGAGTTTCCAAATGGTCGTTATCAATATGATGAAACGGATTTTGGCGAGTTTGTAAAAGCGTATGATGTGGTTGCTGATTTGGTGCGTGATGCGGATGATTACTACTTGATCATGAAAGACTACTTAAGCCGTAATGCACAACAGGGGATGATCTACTGTGAAATGATCACCTCTGCTTTCCATTTATGTTGTGAAGAAGATGGTAATGGCACTGTGTCGTTGAATGCTAATAAATACCACGAATTCATGGATGGTATTGAGCGTGCGATTAATGAAGTAAAAGAAGAGTACGGTACAGAAACTCGCCTGCAAGGCTGTGGGGTTCGTCATTTAAGCCTAGAGCATTTGGATTTGAGTGTAGACTTTATCGCGCAAAATCCGCGTGAAGTTGTGACTGGATTTAATATTGCCGGTAACGAAATGGCGGGTGAATTTGAAGATTTCATCTACGTTCATGAGTTGGTGGATAATATTCCATTGCCTAAGTCTTACCACGCCGGTGAAATCCGTGGCCCTGAAAGTATTCGTGATGCCTTAAAATTTGGTGCAAAACGCATTGGCCATGGTATTGCAGCAATAAAAGACGATGCTTTGATTGAACAGCTGATTGCAGAAAATATCACATTAGAAGTGGCACCGACCAGTAACCGAATTCTAGTCACCGAGTTTGAGCAAAAGCTTGATAATCATCCTCTGCGTCGTCTATATGAAAAGGGCGTGCGTTTGTCGATTAATACTGATGACGCGGGTTTATTTGGTACGGATGTGGCGAAGGAATATCACATTGCAGAAACCGTATTTGGCTTTAATCGCGTTGAATTATTAGATGTTACCTTATGTGCACTAGAAGCGGCGTTTGTGTCGGATGAAGTGAAACAAGGCTTAATAGAAAAAGCTTATCAAGCGTTTACCGAGCAAGATTGGCGTGATCTCGAAATTCATGCGGCAGGTTTGGTTGATGGAGCGCTGAAAGCGCGCTTACAAAGCCGTTTACATTATAAGTAATGCACGCTACGTATAATTAAAAACCGTAATAAAGAGCTACGGGAGAGTAATAAACTCTTCATCCCAAAAGGCAGCGATCACTTCACATTGGTCAGCTGCCTTTTTTAATATTTCCCCAAAAGTAGTTTTGCGTAACCAACCCCATCCAACTTCTGTCTCTTGAACACAAGTCGATTATTAAGTTATCTCTTGGCGAAGATGGCATTCTTGATTCTATGACAACAGGTAAAATCCATGTTCGATTAACTATTATCGAACCCGCTACATAGAGCATGAAAACGTGGTTGCTAATATATTGCTGCTTCTGTTGTTGGGCGTCCTGATGCAGCTGAAGGCAAACCTATTACATTCCTTGCAGGCGAATCGCAAGCCATAGCGTTGGAGAGGGATATACCATCTCTTTAAATATGCTTAAACCATTCCTTAAATTCATAATTATCTCCGAAATAGAGAATGGCTTATCTAAAGTCAAACTCAGTATGCTTTAAAGGTGGCAGGAATGAATAGTTTTCATTTCGTGAAGCGCATACTTGATGTGATAGGCATCTATATATTGAGAGCTCAAAAAAGTATAACTATGACAAACTTCTCATTTTCTGTCGTTCTAATTGACATTAATACTGGATTGTTTAATTTACCATCATAAAGCATGGTAACGATTTCATAGTGTGTATGGCAACGATAAAAGAAGTAGCAAACTCTGCAGGATTATCGGTAACAACCGTTTCCCGCTACCTGAATAATCATCCTTATATTTCGGATGAAAAGAGGCTGAAAATTGAAAAGGCAATGGCGGATCTGGACTATCAACCAAGCGCTGTTGCACAGCAAATGCGGGGGGTAAAGGCTTTTCATATTGGCGTTCTAGTTTCCCGTATTACTAACCAATATTACGCAGGATTAATTGATGCTCTTGAAGTAACCGCGCGCAAGTTTGGTTATTCCATTTTAATTATTCAAAATCACAATAGTGAAGGGGAAGAAAAACGCGCTCTTGAGTTGTTGAAGAAAAAAATTATTGATGGTTTGGTTTTATGCACTGTAGAAAGCGATATAGATACTCTAGAAAATTATGTTAAGCATGGCCCAATAGTCTTGTGCAACACTCATTTATATAATACCAATATTCCATCTATCCATATAGATGATGAGCAAGCAACAGAAGAGGCGATAAATTATTTAACCGGAAAAGGGCATAAAAGAATTGCTTACTGTACTGGAGGTGATTTCACATCACGAAGCCATGGTGCTCGTCGGAATAAAGGCTTCAAAACCGCGATGCGAAAAGCAAATCAGAATATTGATTATGACCTGGTATTTCGCCATGTTCATACACTTGAAGATGGAGAGAAGATCGCATCACAACTCGCTAGTATGAAAAATGAGCAGCGTCCTTCTGCCATTTTTACAGGCAGTGATGAAGTGGCCTGTGGGGTTATCAACATACTAACAAAGTCAGGCATTAACGTACCCGATGATATTGCTGTAATGGGGTTTGATAATCAGAAGATTTCATCCCTAATTTCTGTTCCAGTTACCACGGTACATCAGCCTGTAGATGTGCTAGGGAAGTTTACGATGGAATATCTATTAGCGGCGATTGAAGGAAAAAGTTACGTTTATGATACAGGTATGCTTAAAACCAATATGGTTATAAGAAACTCAGCCTAAATGAATTGAGTCCTTTTGCTTAGATGTATGATATCGATATCATGAGTTTCTTGCTTGTGTGGTATCGATATCATATTTAACATGAAAATATGATATCGATACCATATAGTAATAAGGAATGATAAATGTGTAAAAACGAGACGGAAACATCTGTTTGGTGGAAAGAGGATGTTATTTATCAAATCTATCCTAAGAGTTTTCGAGACAGCAATAATGATGGAATTGGCGATATTACAGGTATCATAGAGAAGCTTGATTACCTTAAAGATCTTGGCATCACTATGCTTTGGGTATCACCTTTTTATCGTTCACCAATGGCGGATAATGGGTACGATATTTCAGACTATTACGATATAAACCCTGATTTTGGAACGATGAGTGACTTTGATGTACTGATCGAGAAGGCAAAATTTAAAGGAATAAAGATCATGGTTGATCTGGTTATCAACCACACCAGTGATGAACACGAGTGGTTTCAAAAAGCGATCAGTCACCCTTCATCAAAATACCGAGATTACTACATCATTAAACCAAGTAATAATGGGCTACCACCAAATAATTGGCGTTCAATTTTTGGTGGAAGTGCTTGGACGAAAATTGAGGGTGAAGATAACTATTACCTGCATGTTTTTGATAAGAAACAACCTGACCTAAATTGGGAGAATCCTGCCCTACGTCAGGAGATTTATCGTATGGTGAACTGGTGGCTCGATAAAGGTATTGCAGGTTTTCGTATTGATGCCATTACTTTTATCAAGAAAGATCAGGACTTTGCTTCAATACCTGTTGATGGGGCTGATGGTTTGGGCAGCATAAAATATAAGTCAAGAAATCGTCCAGGCATAGAGGAGTTTCTATTAGAGCTTAGAGAGAATACCTTTGATTGTCATCCTTGCGTTACTGTTGGTGAGGCTCCCGGTGTATCAAAAGATGATTACGGCAAGTTCATCGGCCAAGATGGATTTTTCAATATGATATTCGACTTCCATGCTGCTGATCTTGATGTAGAAAGTGGAACGGAATGGTTTAAAAGAACTCAGTGGCAAACCAAAGATCTGAGAGAGCATTTGTTTTCTACTCAACATGCGTTTCAAACTCACGGTTGGGGAACAACATTTATCGAAAATCACGACCAACCTCGTGCACTGTCTAAGCTAATAAAAAATACTAACTATCGTGATCAAACCGGTGCAAAATGTTTAGCTGTTTTATACTTTTTCTTACAAGGCACACCATTTATATATCAGGGACAAGAGATTGGAATGACTAATTTCAAGCGCGAGTCCATCGACGAGTTCGATGATATTTCAAGTATCGATAACTATCATCGCTCAGTACTTGAGGGATATAGTGAAGCAGAAGCGTTAGAGTTTGTTAATCTTCGTTCTCGCGATAACAGTAGAACACCGATTCCTTGGGAAAATACAATTAATGGTGGGTTCAACAAAGGCTACCCAACTTGGCTTGGACTTTCGCATTCAGAATATACCATCAATGTCGAAGACCAAATAAAAGACCCAGAGTCGGTACTTAACTTCTATAAATCGATGATAAAGATTCGTAATCATCAATATCCTGATGCATTGATTTATGGAGAGTTTGTGCCTTTGGATACAGCAGAAAATATTATTGCTTATAAGCGATTAGGAAGCAAAGAGACATTCTTTATTATTACTAATTTAAGTGACGAAATAGTGCCATTTACCCTCCCAGATGGAAATATATTGCTTAATAACTATAAAGAAACATATTCGCAACTACAACCCTACCAGACTTTACTCATTAAGGGATTATAAAATGAAAGATTATAAAAGTACTGCTGAAGAAATCATAAGAGAAATAGGGAAGAATAATATTATTTCAGCTGCACATTGTGCGACCCGACTAAGAATTCAAGTTAAAGATCGAAATATTATTTGTGATGAAAACGTGCAAAAAATTGATCAGGTTAAAGGTGTGTTTTATAACTCCGGACAATATCAGGTAATTTTAGGTACCGGCATCGTAAATAAAGTATACGAAGCGTTTATGGATGTCACACAAGCTAAAGAAGTAGATCATAGAACGGTTGCTAACAATGATGCAGGTAAACTAAAAACAGCATTAAGAAATCTTTCTGATGTTTTTGTACCTATTGTTCCAATATTGGGAGCGACAGGTCTCTTCTTAGGACTTAAAGGCGTGTTATTCAACGCTACTGTCCTAGGAATGATGGGAATGAGTCTACAAAATGTCCCTGAAAGTTTTACCACAATAATGGCTATTCTCTGCGATACAGCATTTGCCTTTCTCGCGGCATTTATTTGTTGGTCAGCTTTTAAAAAGTTCGGAGGTACGCCTATTATCGGCTTTCTCATTGGTCTGATGCTAGTTTCGCCAGCTCTACCCAATGCATATGCCGTAGCATACGGTAGCGCAGAGCCTATTTATGTATTCGGATTTATTCCTTTAGTGGGATATCAAGGGTCTATATTGACAGCCCTCATAACAGGATATATTGGTGCTAAGCTTGAGCTTTACTTCCGCAACGTTATGCCACATTCAATGGATCTGATTTTCACCCCTTTTGTCGTTATCATTTTGTCGGTGGCCTCTGCTTTATTAGTGATGGGACCATTAGTTAAAGGGTTTGAAAGTGTTGCAATTGAAGCTATTCAAGGCTTTTTACAATTACCTTTTGGTATCGGGGGTCTTGTGATCGGTTTCCTTTATCCAATTGCAGTGCTGACGGGGATGCACCATATGTTCATCATGATTGAAACTTCTTTAATTGCAGGCACAGGCTTCAATCCGCTAATAACAGTTTGCGCTATGTATGGATTTGCCAATGCTGCGGTTTGTTTAGCTATTTCTCTTAGAACAAAAGATACGGCTTTTAAAACAGCAGGGATCTCTGCAACAGTTACACAGTTGTTAGGGGTATCAGAGCCTGCTTTATTCGGTGTGGTTTTGCGATCTGGTATGACTCCACTGTGCATTATGTTGTGTGGCTCAGCTCTGGGTGGAATGGTCTTATCACTACTTGCGGTTAAGGCTAACTCATATGGTCTTGCGGTACTACTTTCTCCACTCATGTACATTTATGATAGCTATCAAGTACTCGCTTATATTGCTGTGGGAATATTAGTATTTGTGTTCTCATTCTCTGTAACTTATATGGCTGATAAGTTATTTATCTTCAATAAGAAAAGTAATAGTAAAGTAAATACGGTAATTTGATTGCCAGTTAAATAAGTCTATAAATTATATTTTATAATTAAAATTTAAAACGTAACAATTAAGGGTTTTATCGAATATCACCCTTGGTCTCTCTACACCTAAAAAACATTAATTAATGTTAAAATATAAAATGGAAGAACAATGAAGAATATTTTTAATATAACAGTAGCTAGTATTTTGGCTTTATTCTCTATGAATTCATTTGCGGATATAAAAGTTATAGATAACGAAAAAGGTAACTTTTCAATTGGCGGTAATGTCGAGCTGAACGTCAACTATCGAGACCGTGAATCACACATTAATAATAACAGCGAATTCAACCAAGATGGCCGCGTTCTAATCGAGTTTTTTGGAGAAAAGTACACGAGTAACGGTCACTATGTGGGTGTTAAAGCGCAGCCTTTGTTTGAGAGTACAGGCAATATAGCACTGGATGATGCGTACTTTGAGTTTGGTAAAAAAGAAGGCTGGGCAATTAAAGCGGGTCGTTTTGAAGCTTACGATATGTTCCCTGTTGGTCTTGATGTCTTCCTTGAATATTCAGGTGATACAGCTAATGATCTGTATTCAGATGGTGCAGCATACACGTATCAAATGAAAGAAGTACGTGGGCGCGGTTCTGATGGCCAGATCATGTACAACCAAACTTTTGGCAACTTGTATGTTGAAGTCGGCACGATGCTAGGTGACCGATCTAACTTGTTTGATGGAGGCCTTGAAGGTAAATACCACGGAGAGCAAATTGACACAGTAAAAGATTCATTCTTAGTTCGTCCAGTTGTGGCTTACCAAATGGAGGACTTCAAGGTAGCCGCTTCGGTTGAGACTAACTTAGTTTCAGACGCGGTTGTAGCCAACGGCGTTGATATTTCAGAGCGTACGGGTTATGGCTTAACTGGTAACTGGAGTAGTGGCAATTGGAGCGTAAATGTGAACCTTGCTTACTTAGATGCAGTAGACGAAAATAACCTAACAGCCGGTGTTAATGCACTTTGGAAGAACTTTGGTTTAGGTTACATTCAGTCTATCAATAAATATGAAAATAAAGAGTTTTCTTCTTGGGCTGAAGGTGACGTGAATGTATCAACATGGTATGCATCTTACGCACTCAGAGATGTATTTGAAGTACAAGATTTTTCAATTCTTCTAGGTACATATTATACGACCGTCGACAATAAACTGGATCAACAATCAGAAGTATCAGCCTTTGCTGAAGAAGATGATTTCGGTACTCGTGTGCGTCTGTTCTACGAATTTTAATTTATACAACGTCACGAGAGGCAAAGTGATATGAACAAGGTTTGAGTAGCTGTAGATGCTGTTGTGGATTTTATTCTTATTTAAAATGCCTAGAGGTGGCGCACTAACAAACGTTGCTGTGGCCATCTCTCGATGAGGCATTGCTACCGCTTGGAAGCTATGAAACGAATGAAATCAGTAGACTGCTTCATCTGTTTTGGATGCGCTAAAGATAGGGGATAACAAGCTGATTATTGTGATGCTAGGTGCTTAGGTGTCTTGCTAGCGAAGCTGTCCGCTGTGCTCTGGGGTAACGGCTGTGTCCTGCTCGCGACGACACAAAAAAGGGCGATGATAGCGCTGCCAAGTTTGCCCCAGCTAACGGAGTTAGTTGGAGAATAACTATTCTGTCGCATTATCTCGTAACCACTAGTTCTTACTCAGTGAAACAACCCATAAACTTAGATAAATTTTTTCGTTTTTTATTTAAATTTAGATAATCAGGTGCCAGGCCTTATTTCATATAGGTTTCTTGATATTTATATTTAAGTTTTAGCTAGATGTACTTTAATGTTTTTCGACAGCTATAAACGAAGAAAGATAAAAGTTATATTTGTTGCTCGAAATGTTTACCAGGAGACATATTTCTATCAAAAATCGCGGTAATGACGATATGCTCACTTTTTGGATGAAAAAAATCACATGATGTTTTAATGACAAACGTTAATCATTATTGTTAAGTCTGGCTTATCAAGACAAAACCACTGCAGTTTAGCAAGAGTTGAGTCAGTAAATACCAAGCTGAGGTTTAAAAGTCGTCGCGGCATCCCAACAACAAATGATGTGGTACGAAAACTATGACTAACTACAATGAAAACAATTCACCGCTTCAAAGGAATCGATATGAATATTTTAATGGTCTTAACATCCCATCAAGAACTGGGTAACACTGGCGAAAAAACAGGGTTTTGGCTTGAAGAATTTGCGGCCCCTTACTACACTTTCCTTGATGTTGGCGCCAATATCACACTTGCGTCTCCCGCGGGTGGTCAACCGCCGCTAGATCCTAAAAGTGTACTTGTTGATTTCCAAACTGAATTGACGGAGCGCTTTAATCAAGATCTGATCGCTCAAGATGCGCTGGAAAATACCGTTAAGCTTGAAACGGTAACATCGGATGAGTTTGATGCGGTATTCTATCCTGGCGGTCACGGACCACTTTGGGATCTTACCAACTCAGAGATCTCCATTAATTTGATTGAAAACTTTGAGCGTAGCGGTAAACCCATCAGTTTTGTGTGTCATGCACCGGCGGTATTGCGTCATGTAAAAGCCGAAAATGGCGAGTTGCTTATTAAAGGCCGTAAAGTCACAGGTTTTACCAACGGTGAAGAAGCTGGTGTTGAGTTGACTGACGTTGTGCCATTTTTGATTGAAGATGAATTTAAATCCCTCGGCGCTGATTATCACAAAGGTGAAGATTGGGGGGAATTTGTCATCGAAGATGGGAAATTAATTACTGGCCAAAACCCTACCAGTTCTCAAGCCGTGGCCAAAGCGCTTATTGCTCAACTGAGTTAAAACAATTACCTACGAACAAATACCACAAAGGCCACGTTATGTGGCCTTTTCATTGTTCTCTGAAAGATCTTATGAGATATCGAAATAAGATTAACATGCAGTCAGTTTACATATAGCGTTACTGCAATGGCTTAAGTTGGGTCACCTATAAGATAAAAAGGTTTTAGAGTCGTCGTTAAAGTTTCTAATACACCGCATCAACTCACCTAAGTTAGCCCAATGAACGTCGTATTTGTGCCCCCTGTAGCCGTTTTGATTGGAATGACTTTATAAAAGCTATTGTGTTTATTAGGTCGCTGAAAGGTTAATACATTAGGATTGAAAAGATTAACTATTTTTAGTTAACGATACTTTTGCTTATTGACTAATTTTGTGTTCCCTAGTTTTACAGACTTATGTTTAAAGAGGAATGGGAGGTAATGACAAAGTTTGTAATGCCATATATAAAATCATCGAAAATAGCTGTTATCAACACTTGACTGTTATGAATAATTATCATTATTATTTGTGTGGGTAACCTGGTTATATAGCAATAGAGTTTTTTAACAGGTAATGAGAGACCTGACATTGAAGGGATCTGGTTGGGTGCTATTCAATGTATTATATTTTATTTATATCTATATTTCAGTCGGGCAAGTAAAACAACGCCATGACAACTGGGTTAAGTTATTATCAAAGAGGATAATGTTATTTTTACCAATAAAAGTCCTTTTAGACGACTGAAGTTTCTCCATAGCTTTTGCTTATTTATTGGCTTGCTACTTTGCACCTATGGGGTTTTGTATTATCAATCCTTACAAAACTATAAAAAAGATACCGAGTCTCGAATGCACTTATCTGTGGAAGTGATGGATGGACTGTTTGAAACCGCGACAGTGGCGATTGATAATGTACTGCATCAGATTACTGGAGACTGTTCCTCCGATTTTAGAATACTGGATGATACGATAGTCAAGGAGCCCAGTATTCAAAGTATTAATGTTTTAAAAAAGGGTTCGATTGTGTGTTCAACTTATGAACCGAACATTGGTAGCATAATTTCACCTAGCACGTTTGTAGATTTCAGTATCATCACTTCAAAGATTGTTGTTCCAGGGAAAACAATTGTTCTTATTAACTCGGGTAATGATGATCTTTTTATCTCCGCTTCAATTCATGGATTTATCTTGCTTGGGATTGTTAACATTTTAGATATAGAAACACCTTTTCATATCAATACCACCTTTGGTTGGGTAAATGATGATGATAACCTGGTGACAACTAAAAACCCTGACACTGTGTACATAGAATCGAAAGCTTTTCCGTACTCCATCAGCACCAAGTATGATTATCGACATATATTTTTTAACTTCTTAAGGACAAATACTTGGTCGTTATTACTGTTATTGTTTTTTTCTTCTGTTATCAGTCTGCTTTATTTTTTCTATGATTCAAAAATAGAAGTGGTACAAGCATTAAGAAAAGGGTTAAAAAAAGGGGAATTTGAACCCTATGCTCAAGGTGTTACCGATTCTAATGGTACTCTTACTGGCTGTGAAATACTGATGCGCTGGAATTATAAATCATCGTTGATTCGTCCAGACGACTTTATCCCCACTGCTGAGAAATCAGGACTGATAGTCCCACTGAGTATCCAGCTTATAAATAAAACCTATGAGTTTTTCCTTCAGCATTATCATCTTCTTTTACCTAGGTTTTACATTGCATTCAATATTAGCCCAATTCAACTGACTGAGCCCTACGCACAAGGGGTAGTTAATGCTGTGGCGAGATTTCGAAATTGTCCAAAGCTCGGTTTTGTAAAGGTTGTATTGGAGTTGACGGAAAGACAGATTGTTACTTACACACCTGAAACGCTCACAACGCTGAAAAAATTGAATGATATGGGGGTTATGATCGTTATTGATGATTTTGGAACTGGGTATTCTTCGCTTGAGAACATACTGGAACTTAACATTAGCGGTTTGAAAATTGATAAGTGTTTTGTGGATAGATATCCTAATGATGAACTGAGTGTGAGTCTGATTGATAATATTGTGGATCTTGCAAATCGCTTGAAAATCGATGTGGTAGCAGAAGGTGTGGAAACGAAAGAGCAAGCCGAAGCGTTAAGGCTAAAAGGGGTTCACTACTTGCAGGGCTACCTCTTCTATAAGCCACTGAGCTTAGAGCAGTTCATTGGGACATTAAAAAAATGTTGAAAACCCCAAGTGTTGAATAAGCCTAAATAGAATCGTTGCGAACAGACTTGAACAATTAATTCTTAGACTTTTACTCGATTGCAAGTGCGTTTTTTTACTTGCCTACGAAATGGTATCGTTCCCGACTGTAGTTTCTAAAAATAAGGTTACTCAATATTTCCAATCAATTCGACTCAAGCTATCAAGTATTTGAATTTGTAGAGACCTCTCTATCAATCGCTTCAATAAAAAGAGGTGATATGCGGTACCTTATTGCCTCGGTCCTTATCTTTAGTTAACAAGATTCTCGTTCTATATCGTTGAAATTTAATACTATTTTGCTGGTTTCAATGTTTCGATTTTCAATTCTTTCTAATAATAATCGCGCACCATTTTCGCCAGCTTTATCAAATGAGTAGTGAAACGTTGATAGGCTTGGGGTGCATACTGAGGCCAGTTCATCGTTACCCACTCCTAGGACCGAAATATCCTTTCCTGGTGTGAGACCATGTTCTTGAATCGCTCTTATCGCACCAACCGCTATCCGGTCAGTAGCACAAAATAAACCATCCAATTTGGGTGTGTGTGATAAATATTGCTTGGTGAGTAAATAACCTGAGTTTATCGAAAAGTCACCTCGGGCATGGAAAGCGAGCTCTAATCCTTTATTCTGTAATGCTTGAAGAAATCCATCTGAGCGCTGTTTATCAACGGCGATATCATCACCTTGCACACCAATGAAACCCATCGTTTGACATCCTTTGGCAATAAGCCTATTTCCGGCTTCAAACCCGACTCGAATATCATCATGAATAATACTAGGAATATTGAACATTGACCCATCTTGGCCGACAAGAACCACTGGAACCGCGGAGTTTTGAATGCTTTCTACCAGCTTAGTATCAAGGTGGGTGGCGTACAGGATGATGCCTTCAACACGCTTTTGGTTGAAAAGTTTTATATATTCCAGCTCTTTTTCGTGATCTTGGTGCGTGCTTGCCAGTAAAACGTGCTTCCCTGCCTTTTCTAATACACCAGTTAACCCGTCGATCCCTTGAGCGGTTGCATGAGAAGAAACGCGCGAAACGATGATACCAATAAGGTTTGTTTTCTGTGATTTGAGATCTTTGGCCACTTGGTTGGGGACATAGCCACATTTTTCTGCTGCTTGGCGAACTTTTTCTTTTGTTGCCTCTTTGACACCATATTCATTATTTATAACCCGTGAAACGGTTGACTTTGATACGCCAGCCAAACGGGCGACATCGTATAAACTCGCCATTATTTTTATCCATTAGTTGCGTTAGTTTTTGGGATTGTTTGCAGAAAAGCTCAAAAATCATCTCGATGAAGACAAAAGACAAGTGATTTTACCTTTCTAGTGATGCCTTAGGGAGACAGTTTAACGATCATTATCACATTATTATTCTTTTTTCTTTGAAAGTTTAACTTTAATCAGGAAATATTGTGTTTTGCAAACGTTCCCGAAAATTAATCATAATGATAAAAAACGAATGGGGTGAGAAATGAATTATCCAGTAGTAGCAAAAGAACTACTAACTCTGTTAGGTGGTAAAAGTAATATCACTGCGCTCGCGCATTGTGCTACTCGCTTACGTCTTGCGGTTGCTGATGAGCAAAAAATTGATGAACAAGCGATCGAAGAGCTTGATGGTGTGAAAGGACAATTTAAAGTTGCTGGGCAGTATCAAATTATCTTTGGTTCAGGAATTGTAAATCAGGTCTATGCCGAGTTGGCTAAGTTAACCGGTATGAGTGAAATGTCGACCAATGATGTTGCATCCGCTGGAATAGAAAAGCAAAACGTTGTTCAGCGTGCTGTGAAAGGCTTATCAGATATTTTTGTTCCTATTATTCCTGCGATTGTTGCAGGTGGTTTGTTGATGGGGATATATAATGTACTGACTGCTCAAGGTTTATTTATTGATGGTCAAAGCCTGATTGATGCTAATCCTGAATTGATGGACTTAGCAAATATGATCAACACATTTGCAAATGCTCCATTTGTTTTTTTACCTATTTTATTAGCATTTTCAGCGACGAAGAAATTCGGTGGTAATCCGTATTTAGGTGCAGCTCTCGGTATGATAATGGTACACCCTGAATTATTGAACGGATGGGGTTTTGGTAGTGCATCTATTACAGGGAATATCCCAATGTGGAATATTTTCGGTTTTGAAATTCAAAAGGTCGGTTATCAAGGTTCAGTTCTTCCTGTCTTAGTCTCTGCTTTTATTTTGGCGAAGATCGAGCTAGGTCTACGCAAAATTATCCCATCGGTTCTAGATAATCTTTTAACGCCACTATTTGCTCTTTTTATTACTGGTTTACTGACATTTACCGTAGTGGGGCCATTTACTCGCGATATTGGTTTCTTCTTAGGTGATGGACTTAACTGGCTTTACCATACTGCTGGCTTTATAGGAGGGGGAGTACTTGGCTTCCTTTATGCTCCTTTTGTGATTACCGGTATGCACCATAGCTTTATCGCCATTGAAACCCAATTGCTTGTCGATATCGCTAAAACGGGTGGGACGTTTATCTTTCCTATCGCAGCAATGGCAAATATTTCACAAGGTGCTGCTGCATTAGCCGTCGGGTTCATGAGTAAAGATAAAAAGATGAAGGGTATTGCTATCCCATCAGGTGTTACGGCTTTATTGGGAATCACTGAGCCTGCAATGTTTGGTGTGAATTTAAAGCTTCGCTATCCATTTATTGCAGCTATATGTGCGGCTGGAGTTTCCAGTGCATTTATTACCATGTTTAATGTTAAAGCTCAGGCACTTGGAGCTGCTGGTCTGCCTGGGATCATCTCTATTACACCAGATAAGATTGGCTACTATATCGTGGGTATGGTGATCTCATTTTTAACCGCTTTTATTCTAACGATTGTATTCGGTATACGTGAGCGAGCCAAGACAAGCAAACAGGCAATCGCTTAATTGAACTCCTTAGAGGATGGATCCCTCTGTTCCATCCTTTTCCTCAAAAGCTGAGGAGCTAGCTAAGCAATATTTACTTAGCTAGTTTTTTCTAATTTCAATTTGATAGCAGCGGCATGTTGTTACTGAAGCTATTAATATTTTCAATATCTAAAGGAAATCACTATGAACCATGTGTGGGTAACGGGCGATGCTGTCGTTGATCTCATTACTGAATCAGAGACCACTTTAATTAAATGTCCAGGCGGTGCTCCAGCCAATGTGACGGTAGCGATAGCTCGTTTAGCTGGAAAAAGTGGTTTTTTTGGGCGAGTAGGAGCGGATCCATTTGGTGATTTTATGAAAGCGACCTTGGATAAAGAGGGGGTTTGTACTCAGTTTCTCGTAAAAGATCCTGCTCAAAGAACATCGACAGTTGTAGTTGGTTTGGATGAGAAAGGTGAAAGAAGCTTTACCTTTATGGTTAAGCCGAGTGCAGATCAATTCATGTCAGTGGAAGATATTCCAAATTTTAAATCAGGTGATTGGTTGCATGTTTGTTCAATTTCACTTGCGAATGAACCAAGTAGAGGTAGTACATTTGAGGCAATGAAAAGGATAAAAGCTATCGGTGGTTTTATTAGTTTTGATCCTAATTTACGTAATGAAGTTTGGCGACAACCGGCAGAAATTCAATCGGTTGCTCTTAAGGCTATCGCTATGGCTGATGTGGTTAAGTTTTCAGAAGAAGAGCTTCTTTTTTTAACTAACTCAACCTCAATAGAGCAAGGCTTAGAGGTTCTTGATGAACTAAACACGACATTAGTTTTGGTGACTCAAGGTGCGAAAGGCGTTTTACGTGTATTTGAGAGTGAAGGTAAGCTCATTACAGGAAAAGTGGTAAATCCTGTGGATACGACGGGGGCTGGTGATGCATTTGTTGGAGGGTTGTTAGCAAGTTTGTCTCAATATGCGGATTGGCAAGATACTTATATTATTGACTCAGCTATTCGATGGGCAAATGGGTGTGGTGCATTGGCTACGACTCAAAAAGGTGCGATGACGGCATTGCCTAACCAAAAAGAATTGTTTGAATTCATTCAACAATAATGTCCACAACCTATTTCTGTTGGAAAAATATATGAGCTTAAATACGAGTTGGACTATAGAGCAACGGTATCGTCGACTTGAAGATATTTCGCAATCTGAGCGTGAAAGTATGACACTTTCTCGCCAACAGGATACAAGCTTTCCCTGCTACCATATTGCGCCTTCATTTGGTTTGTTAAATGACCCGAATGGTTTGTGTTACTTTAATGGAGAGCACCATATCTTTTATCAGTGGACACCAGTAGGGCCAGTGCATGGGATGAAATATTGGTACCATTTATCTACCAAGGATTTTATTCATTTTACCGATCATGGAATAGGCCTTCATCCAGATGAAGATTATGATTCTCATGGAGTATATTCTGGGGGGGCTTTGGTTGAAGGCGATCGTGTATTGCTGTTTTTTACAGGTAATAAGCGTGATGAAAATTGGAATCGAGTTCCAACACAATGTTTTGCCACTATGTTCTTAAATAACGAGATAAAAAAGAATGGCATCATTATTGAAAATGAGCACTACACTGAGCATTTCAGAGATCCAAAGGTATGGAAAAAAGATGATGTTTATTTCATGGTTGTTGGTGCTCAAACTCAAAATGAAAAAGGCTCTATGGCGCTCTATGAAAGTGAAAATTTACTTACTTGGCAGCATAAAGGCCCAATTAAAACAAAATATACTGATTTAGGTTATATGTGGGAATGCCCAGACTTTTTTGAACTCGATGGTCAAGCCGTGATGTTGTTCTCACCTCAGGGAGTACAAAGCAGCGATCCCTATGATTTTAAAAATATTTATTCGGTGGCGTATTTAGTTGGGGATAGATTGAACTTAAGTACGATAGAGCTAGAGGGGCATCATGATATCTTGCAACCTGATTATGGTTTTGATTTTTATGCTCCACAGACTTATTTAGATGGTTCAGGTCGACGCATTTTAATCGCTTGGGTTGGATTGCCTGATATCGATACGCCATCTGTAAAATATCAATGGGCAGGGATGCTTTCTATCCCTCGTGAGCTAACCTTGGAAGATGGCTTCCTTATTCAGAAACCATTAACTGAATTGCAAAGCTTAAGGAAGGAAGAGGTTGTTTTTTCACAGACTCATAAAATTGAAAACGGTAGCTTCTTAGTCCAGCTTGATATTGAAGATAAAGAGTTTGAGCTTGAATTAAGTAACCTCAAAGGTGAGAGAATTGTTTTTAGTGCAACTCGTGGAGAATTTCAGCTTGACCGAAGTGAAATGTCACATCTATATGCGGAAAAGTTTGGCACAGTAAGAAAGGCTCCAAGACTCATTAATAACCAATTACTTGAAATGTATGTCGATAATTCTGTTATTGAAATCTTTATTAATGATGGAAAGCATACGATGACTAGTCGCTTTTTCATTGATAATTTAGAAAATATATCAATCAAAGGGATTGAATATGCCAAGCTCTTTTATATGGATAGAATCGATGGGTTGTATTCATCGTTAAAAGAAAATTGATGTAATTAAAAGTTAGAAAACCACGTAGCTATAAGAGGGCGTTCAGAATTCTGTGTCAGTTAATTTTGACTAAATATCTAAGACGTCATCCAAACGACCTTCAAAATGAATCGCCAGTTGAGACAATGTCATATTCCAGTTCTGGATTGGCATTGTCCACTTCTTAGACGCATTCAATATCCCAGCATACAACAGCTTAAGCAAGCTGTTTTCATTTGGAAAACCACCTTTAGTTTTGGTCAGCTTTCGAAACTGACGATGTACCGCCTCAATAGCATTGGTGGTATATATGGCTTTCCGAACATACTCTGGATATTTAAAGTAAACCGACAGGTTTACCCATTTATTACGCCATGAGCGTAATACTATTGGATATTGTTGGCCCCACTTAGCTTCTAATCGGTCTAACTCTATTTCAGCTGCTTCCTTAGTTACCGCTCGATAAACTGGTTTCAGATCTGCCATAAACTCTTTTTGGTGCTTAGATGCGACATATTTTATTGAGTTCCGAATTTGATGGACGATGCACAATTGAACTTCAGTATTTGGATAAATTGTGGCAATGGCTTCAGGGAAGCCAACCAAGCCATCTACGCAACTGATTAAAATATCCTCAACCCCTCGATTATGTAAATCAGTTAAAACTGATAGCCAATAATTTGCGCCTTCAGACTCTGATAGGTATAACCCAAGTAGTTCTTTTTTACCGTCGATATTCAAGCCTAAGATTGTGTATATCGCTTTACTGACATAACGACCATCCTCTCTAATTTTATAGTGGATGGCATCAAGCCAAATGAACGGGTATATAGCGTCTAATGGACGCTGCTGCCATTCTTTAAGCTCTGGTATTAAGCGGTCTGTGACAGCAGTAATTGTGGCCTCAGAGACGTCGATACCATACATATCTTCAACATGTCCTCGAATATCACGATAGCTCATTCCTAACGAGAACATAGAAAGGATTTTACGATCAATTTCATCAGTCAGCTTGGTTTGATTTTTCTTGATAAGTTGAGGTTCAAAAGAGCCTGAACGGTCGCGAGGAGTATCAAGTTCAAATGCTCCGACAGAAGACTTAACAGTCTTCTTAGAGGTTCCATTTTTACGATTTGGCTGGTCATCATTATCGATGTGTTGTGCAAGCTCAGCTTTTAAAGCAGCTTCCGTAATTTGCTTGATAAGAGGAGTTAAAAAGCCATCTTTGCCTGTTAAATCTTGTCCAGATTGAAGAGCTTTAATGGCTTGCTCTAGATCGAAATCATTATTCATGTGTCATTCCTTTTTTGTCTATTTTAGGAGAAATGACACAGATTTCTAAACACTACCAGCTATAAAGTTTACATGACAATAATCTAATTTTTAAGATTAGGTAAAGTTAAGTAAACGTATCATCACTTATCCAGAGAACTCTCCCACAAAACCAAAAAAGGCAGAGCTTTACCACTCTGCCTTTTCTGATTGTATTGTCTCGTCCTGAAATGTGTTTACACATTGAGGACGAATTATGACTACTTCACATAATATCTACGTTAAGCGCACTCAGCGTGATTACACACTAGGCTTTAAATTACAGGTTGTCGATGCTGTTGAAAAAGGCGACATGACTTATAAACAAGCCCAAGCTATCTATGGCATTCAAGGTCGTTCAACGGTTTTAACCTGGCTAAGAAAGTTCGGGAAAATGGACTGGACGCAAAATCCAAGGAAGAAAGCCATGCATAAAACAACGAAACCAAATGAATCTCCAGCTCAAAAAATTAAGCGACTTGAAAAAGAATTGGAAGATGAACGACTAAAGAATCTCTTTTTAAATGAAGTCGTTGATATCCTTGATGCTGAGCACGGAACTAGCCTCAGAAAAAAGTATATCGCCAAGGAGCAAGAAGCCTTCAAAAACAGAAGGGGCTCAGCCTAGCTCGAGTCTGTAGGTTGTGCGGCATATCGAGACAAAGCGTTTATCAAAGAGAAAAGCGGGCAGCTCACCGTCAGGTAGAGCTCACCCCCATCAAGCAGATGGTTCTAGAACTTCGGCGCTATATGCCTCGAATAGGTACTAGAAAATTGTATTCCTTACTCAAACCAAAGCTGCAAGAAGAAGGAATCAAGCTAGGTAGAGATGCACTCTTTGATTACTTACGTGACGAACGTCTTCTCGTTAAGCCTAAGCGCAGTTTTACGAAGACGACCAATAGTCGACATTGGATGAAAAAACATCCTAACTTGCTTAAAGACTATAAACCTCGTCATCCCGAAGATGTGTTGGTGAGTGACATAACCTATGTCCAATCTAATGAAGGCGTGCATTATCTCTCGTTAGTTACTGACGCCTTTAGTCGGAAAATTATGGGCTATGAGCTCAGCAATGAAATGAAAGCGACGGATGTTGTAAAGGCTTTAGATATGGCGATAAAAACACGTCAGTATAGTTGCCCGTGTATCCATCATTCAGATCGCGGGCTTCAATATTGCTCAGGTGTTTACCAAGACAGATTGAAAAAGGAAACCATCAAGCCATCGATGACGGATGGTTATGACTGCTACCAGAATGCATTAGCAGAAAGAGTAAACGGCATCCTGAAACAAGAATTTTTACTTTATGAGTGTAAGGATATCGTTGAGCTTAAGCAGTTAGTAAAGGAATCAATCAACATCTATAACAATATGAGACCACACCTGAGTCTTGGGATGAGAACCCCGAATGAGGTGCATGAAAAAGCCAACGGCTAACGCAGTTGGCTTAGTATAAAACTGTCAACGTATTTTAGGACGAGACATATTGAATATTATTTAGCAAACGCTTGACTATGCACGTGAACGAATGACATTGGAAAATACCACATGTAAATCACTCGACGTCGCATCATCGGTTAAATTCAGGTTTGCTTTGATGTGCTGTAAGTGATGTTCCATTAAATGAATGGCAGTTTGCTTATCGCCGGCTTCAATCGCATTGAGTAGATTAGTGTGTTCATCTTGAGAACAGTTGCTGTTATTACTGCCTTCATACTGAGCAATCAATAATGACGTTTGAGAAACGAGGCTGCGTAAGAAGTGTAATAATGGCGCGTTCTTTGCCATTTTAGCCAGCTCAATATGAAATTCACCGGATAAACGAATCCCACGGCCGACATCGCCATTGGCAATGGCCTCATCTTCACTGGTGACTAAATTACGTAGAACTTGCATTTGTTGAGGATTGCAGTTCTCTGTTGCGAGTTCTGTGAGCGCAAGTTCTGCAATTTCTCGAGCTTTTAGGATTTGCGTTGCTTCCTCAATGGTTGGTGCAGAAACAGTCGCACCACGGTTAGGTTTGATATCAACGACTTGCTCAAGTGATAATCGTAATAGGGCACGGCGAATAATCGTGCGGCTTACGCCAAAGATTTCACTCAAAGACTCTTCGTTGAGCTTAGTGCTTGGTGGCAAACGTTGCTCTAAGATGGCATCAAAGATGTGGCAATACACCACATCATCTTGAGTCTGGTTATTCGCTTTTGCTTGAATTTTAGTATTCGATAGCTTACTTAATTTCGTCATGGCCTAATCTGCTAAAAGTGGTGGGCGTTCAAAAACATAATAACAACGCCCTTAGATTGTACATTATAGACCTTAGTTTATCTAAGTGTCAGATGAATACAACTTTGCATGCAAAATGCCTTCCAGCGCACACTTTTCATCCAAATCTGATAAGTCGCCACTGATTCCCACTGCACCTAATACTAAGTTCGCTTCGTTGCGAATTAATACGCCTCCGGGAACCGGTACCATATTGCCGTGAGCCAATACATTAATGGCGGAAATAAAGGCAGGTCGGGCATCGGCATCTTGCGCTAACTTTCTTGATGAGCATCCTAATGCAAGGGCTCCCCACGCTTTGGCAATGGCAATATCGGGTCGCATCATGCTGGAGCCGTCTTGTCGTTGTAGGGAAATCAGTTTGCCACCACTGTCTAAAACAGCCACAGTGAGGGGGGCACTTTTTAAGTCTAATGCGGTATGAAACGCACCTTGGGTGATACTTAATGCTTGTTGCAGTGTCAAACTCATGATCAGGATCCTCTATTAATATAATACCAGTCGCACTCCTTATCAGATTCATCCTTTCTATCTATAAAAAGGGTGATAGTAGGTAACCACTTATCGAACATGTATTGTTTGTCCTCAAAGTTTGCCTAGCAATATCTGAACCGCTAATCAGTGTGATTGGTATAACTTACAAAAACTCCCTGCTCAAATACTTGGCTCGATGAGAGCAGGGAGTGATCGTAAGTTGTGGTTATTAACAAAGAAGCGGGTAGCTCGGTAGAGTCAAGAACTCTGCAAAATCGTCTTGGGTCGATAAGGTATCGAACATCTTGGCCGTTTCTTCAAATCGTCCTTGAGCATAACGTTGCTCGCCAACTTCTTGTTTAATCGTAATTAATTCTTCTGCCAACAGAGCTCGGAAATACGCCTCTGTTACCACTTGGCCATCGTCTAGTTTTACGCCGTGTTTAATCCACTGCCAGATGCTGGCGCGAGAGATTTCCGCTGTTGCCGCATCTTCCATTAGGCCGTAGATTGGTACACAGCCCACACCGCTGATCCAGGCTTCAATGTAATAAAGTGCAATACGAATATTTTTACGTAAGCCTTCTTCATTGCGTGGCCCTTCACATGGTGCAAGTAATTGTTCTGCAGTAATGTCACCTACATGGCTGCTGTCAAAATCCATTTGATTGACTTGCCCACCCAATTTGTTGTCAAAAATACTCATTGCAACATCCACTAACTTTGGATGAGCAACCCAAGTACCGTCATGTCCATTCGAGGATTCGCGGTTTTTATCTTCTTCCACCTTGGCTAGCACTTGCTGCATCACAGCCGGGTCGGAATTTGGAATAAAGGCTGACATGCCGCCCATGGCTAATGCGCCGCGAGCATGACAGGTTTTGACTAATAGTTGGCTATAAGCATTGAGGAATGGTTTATCCATACCGACGCTGTGGCGATCAGGTAAGATACGATCCTTATGATTCTTCAATGTTTTGATGTAGCTGAAGATGTAATCCCAACGGCCACAGTTCATTGCCACAATATGATCACGCATCACATATAAAATCTCTTCCATTTGGAATACCGCAGGAAGGGTTTCGATCAATACCGTTGCGCGAATGGTGCCGATCTCTACTTTGAAGTACTCTTCAGTAAAGCGGAAAACATCGTCCCACCATTTGGCTTCTTCCATACTTTCTAACTTAGGAATGTAGTAGTACACACCTTCACCTTGCTTGGCGCGAGTTTGGTAGTTATGGAAGAAGTACAAAGCAAAATCCATTAAACAACCGGCAATTGGCTGGCCGTTATATTCAATATGACGCTCAGGTAAATGCAAACCACGAGGGCGAGCAAGCAGTTGTGCTGGTTTTGCAACGAGATCATATTGTTTATCTTTTTTCTCATCGTAGTAGCTGATGGTGCCGGCATTGGCATCACGTAGGTTAATTTGCCCATCCAGCATATTTTCCCACGTTGGAGAAGACGCATCTTCAAAACAGCACATGAAGATTTTTGCACCGGAATTGAGTGCGTTAATCACCATCTTACGGTCAACAGGGCCTGTGATTTCAACTCGACGATCCTGAAGCGTTTTAGGAATAGGTGCCACTTTCCAGTTTTTATCGTCACGAATACTTTTAGTATCTTTACGGAAATCAGGAAGTTCGCCTGCATCAAATTGTGTTTGACGTTCACGTCGTAGTTTCAGTGCTTGCTCTAATGGTGCACTGAACTTGGTCACTAAGGCATTCAGAAAATCCAAAGCAGGCTCTGAAAGAATGGCCTTTTGTTGTTCAGTTGTTAGTTTGCCAACCACATTAATCGTACGCGATTGTTGGGTTTGCATGTCTGTTTCACGGTCCTCAGTGCTGTGCATAATCGTCTCCTTTATGAACATGTACGAGCAGTCAATACGGGTAAACCCAAAAGCGTTGGGACGATCTTGAGTTTTAAATCTTATCTACGTATTTCTTGTATTTATGTTTACTTAAACAATATTGTGTACATTATTGTTTTGATTTCTTGTCTAGGTATATCCTCGTTTTCACAAAAGATCAAAGTTTATTTAACGTTTTGTGCACTAAAACAGAATGGCGCACTCATGGTCGGATCAGTTTTAATTGCTTTATAAGCATTGGCTTAACTCAATATTTGCCGTTTATTTGAAAATATTTTTGTTTTTTATTTGCACAATTCAATCTGTCGAGTCTAGACTGAGTAATGTATTTTTAATTGTATACAATATATAAAGGGAATTGAGTTATGGCTAAAATGAAAGCGATTGAAGCGGCAGTTGAAGTATTGAAAAGGGAAGGCGTAGATATCGCATTTGGCGTACCTGGTGCGGCAATTAACCCTTTTTATGCGGCGATGAAAAAAATTGGTGGGATTGACCATGTCTTAGCACGTCACGTTGAGGGGGCCTCCCATATGGCGGAAGGTTATACCCGAACCAATGATAAAAACATTGGGGTGTGTATTGGTACTTCAGGCCCTGCGGGCACCGATATGATCACTGGGCTGTATTCTGCCTCTGCAGATTCTATACCAATCTTATGTATCACTGGACAAGCACCGCGCGCCCGTTTGCATAAAGAAGATTTCCAAGCGGTGGACATTGAATCGATTGCCAAACCTGTCACTAAATGGGCAACCACTGTTTTAGAGCCAGCACTCGTGCCACGCGCATTTCAGCAAGCATTTCACATTATGCGTTCAGGTCGTCCGGGGCCAGTATTGATCGACTTACCGATTGACGTGCAATTGGCCGAAATTGAGTTTGATATTGATACTTATGAGCCACTTGAGCCGTATCAACCTAGCGCAACACGTAGCCAAGTAGAAAAAGCGCTGACGATGTTAACGGAATCGGACAAGCCTTTAATTGTGTCTGGTGGTGGTGTGATTAATGCGGG